>CADCTH010000311.1 GCA_902805495.1 uncultured Actinomycetospora sp. | reverse complement strand
CGCGGATCGCGGCCGCCATCGCCGACGCGCTGCGCGGGGGCGCCGACCCCGCGGCCACCGCCCGCGCCGCCCGGCGCGTCATCCGCTCCCCCGCCGCGGTGACCGTGCACGCGCTGCGCCGCCGGGGTCTCGAGACGCTCCTGGCCATGCCGCCGGCCGACGTGCCCGGCTTCTTCGACCACTTCTTCACGCTGCCCACGGCGCACCGCCGCGCGTATCTCGATTCCCGCGACGACGTCACCGCATCGGTGGCGGCCATGACCTCGTTGTTCGGTCGACTGACACCCCGTCTGCGCCTCCACCTCGTCAGGGGGACGCTGCTCGGGGCCCACAGCGTCCGAACGGAGCAACAGCGGTACGCTCCCGGACCGGCATCGTGACGGGTCCGTGACCCGTCACCGACGAGAGGGGTCCCCCCAGACCATGGGCGCCTACCAGATCGTGGCCGTCGGCACGGACGGCTCGGAGTCGTCCTACCGCGCCGTCGACCGGGCCGCGACGATCGCGGCCGACGCCAAGGCCCTCCTGCTGATCATCTGCGCGTACCACCCGGCGAAGAACACCGGGGAGGCCGAGCGGGAGCTCGGCGAGGACGCGGCGTTCCACGTCGTCGGGTCGACCCCGGCCGAGGAGACGCTGCGCGACGCCCGCGAGCGCGCCTCGGCCAAGGGCTCGGTCGAGATCGACACCGTGGCGGTGGAGGGCGACCCCATCGAGCGCGTGATCGAGGTCGTCACCGACCGCCGGGCCGACCTCGTCGTCGTCGGCAACCGCGGGCTGAACAGCCTGGCCGGCCGCCTGCTCGGCTCGGTGCCCCAGGGCATCTCGCGCCGCGCCGGCAGCGACGTCCTCATCGTCCACACCACGTGACGTCGGGTCCGGACGACGGCCCGGACGACAGCTCGGACCCCCAGCGGTGGGCGCGGGCCCAGGAGCGGATCGAGGACCTGCTGCTGGGCGGGCCCCGGACGATGACACGCGGCGAGGTCCACGAGCGCACCGGGCTGTCCCCGGAGCACACCGCGCGGCTGTGGAGCGCGCTCGGCTTCCCCGCGACGCCCGACGACGTGCGCGGGTTCGCCGAGGCCGACCTCGAGGCCCTCGAGCTGTCCGGGCGCCTGATCGAGGCCGACACCTTCGACGCCGCCGAGGAGCTGGCCGTCGCCCGCGCCCTCGGGCAGGGCCTCGGGCGGCTCGCGGAGTGGCAGGCCAACCTCGTGCGCCGCACGATCGTCGACGCGGGCCGCGCGGACGACCCGGACGCCGTCGTCGCGGCCGTCGAGGCGCTGTTCCCGACGCTCGAGCGGCTGCAGTCCTACGTGTGGCGCCGCCACCTCGCGGTGACGGCCGGGCGCATCCTCTCGGGGCTCGCCGACCCCGACGGCGAGGCCGCCGCCGGCAACCGCACCGTGGTCGGGTTCGCCGACATCGTCGGCTTCACGCGCCTGAGCCGCCAGATCGACGAGACCGAGCTCCGGTCCCTGCTCGAGCGCTTCGAGACCGTGTGCACCGAGATCGTCGCGCGGCGCCGGGGGCGGATCGTCAAGACGCTCGGCGACGAGAGCCTCTTCGTGTGCGAGCGGGTCGAGGACGCCGTCGACATCGCGTTCCGCCTCCACGAGCAGGTCCCCGACGATCGCGGCCAGGTCACCCTGCGCGTGGGGATGGCGCTCGGCGAGGTCCTGCCGCGCTACGGCGACGTCTACGGGCCGGTGGTCAACATCGCCGCGCGCCTGACCTCGGAGGCGCGCCCGGGCTCGGTGCTCGTCGACGAGGACCTCACCGAGGCCCTGCGCGCCACCGACCTCGACCTCGAGATCCGCGCCGTGCCCCAGCTCTCGGTGCGCGGCTACCGCCACCTGCGCCCGCACGTGGTGCGCGAGAAGTCCTGACCGCCGCAGCGAACGCGCGGTTCGCTGCTTCTACGCGCACGAAGTCCCCGTTGATCACGGGCTGAGGGAGCACGTGCGGTCGACGATGCTCTCCGTGACGACCGCACACGCTCCCTGATCTCCGCGCGCGCCGGCGAAGCTCCCCGAGACGCACGAACGGCGCCCTCGCTGCTTCCGAAGCAGCGAGAACGCCGTTCGTTCGTGGGAGGCGCGCGCACCCGGACGAGCGCGGTGCTCCGTCAGACGGTGAAGCCCAGCGCGCGCAGCTGCTCGCGTCCGTCGTCGGTGATCTTGTCCGGGCCCCACGGCGGCATCCAGACCCAGTTGATGCGCACGTCGTTGGCCAGCCCCCCGCCAGCGCCCTGGGTGAGGGCGGCGCGGGCCTGGTCCTCGATCACGTCGGTCAGCGGGCAGGCCGCCGACGTCAGCGTCATGTCGAGCGTGACCACCGGGCCGGCCTCGTCGCTGTGGACGTCGATGCCGTAGAGCAGGCCGAGGTCGACGACGTTGATCCCGAGCTCGGGGTCGACGACGTCGCGCATGGCCTCCTCGAGGTCGTCGACCGAGGGCAGCCCCTCGGTGCTCGCCGGGGCCTCGGGCATGCCGGCGGCACCCCGCTGGACGGTGTCTTCGCTCATGCTGTTCCTCCGGTCTGTCCCGACGCCTGAGCCTGGTGCCCCTGAGCCTGTGCGACGGCGTCCTTGAACGCCAGCCACCCGAGCAGCGCGCACTTCACGCGGGCCGGGTAGGCGGCCACGCCGGCGAAGGCGACGGCGTCGTCGAGCACGTCCTCGTCGGGCTCGACCTTGCCGCGACCCTGCACCATCGTCTGGTAGGCGTCGAGGGTCTCGAACGCCTCGCCGACGGTGTGGCCGACGAGCAGATCGTGGGCCACCGAGGTCGCGGCCTGCGAGATCGAGCAGCCCAGCGCGTCGTACGAGAGGTCCTCGACCTTGGCGTCGAGCCCTTCGCCGCCCGAGAGGTGCACGCGGACGGTGACCTCGTCGCCGCACGTCGGGTTGACGTGGTGCACCTCGGCCCCGAACGGCTCGCGCAGCCCGTGGCCGTGGGGACGGCGGTAGTGGTCCAGAATGATCTCCTGGTACATCGAGTCGAGCTTCACGCCGAGCCTCCCCGGAGGGGTTCAGAGGGCGGAAGCACCCCGAAGAACTCCTGCGCGCGTCGCACGCCCGCGACCAGCGCGTCGACCTCCTCCATCGTGTTGTACACGTGGAAGCTCGCGCGGATCGACGCCTGCACGCCGAACGCCCGGTGCAGCGGCCACGCGCAGTGGTGCCCGACGCGGACGGCGATGCCCAGGTCGTCGAGCACCTGCGACGCGTCGTGCGGGTGGACGCCGTCGATGGAGAACGCCACGGCGCCGCCGCGCGCCTCGTTGCTGCGCGGGCCGAGGATCTCCACGCCCGGCAGGTCCTGCAGCTTGAGCAGGGCCGCGCCGGTCAGCTCGTTCTCGTGGGCCCTGACCCGGTCCATGCCGATCGCCGAGAGGTAGTCGACGGCCGCGCCGAGCCCGATCGCCTGCGACGTCATCGGCACGCCGGCCTCGAACCGCGCGGGTGGCTGCGCGTACGTCGCGCCCTCCATGCGGACCATCTCGATCATCGAGCCGCCCGTGAGGAACGGCGGCAGCGCCTCGAGCAGCTCGTGGCGGCCGTAGAGCACGCCGATGCCCGAGGGCCCGAGCATCTTGTGCCCGGAGAACGCGGCGAAGTCGACGCCCAGGGCGTGGAGGTCGACCGGCGCGTGCGGCACCGACTGGCAGGCGTCGAGCACGGTGTACGCCCCGACGGCCCGCGCCCGGCGCACGATCTCCTCCACCGGCGGCACCGTGCCGAGCACGTTCGACTGGTGGGTGAACGCGACGACCTTGGTGCGCTCGGTGATCGGGTCGTTCTCGAGGTCCAGCCGCCCGTCCGCGGTGATGCCGAACCAGCGCAGGGTCGCGCCCGTGCGCCGGCAGAGCTCCTGCCACGGGATGAGGTTGGCGTGGTGCTCCATCTCGGTGGTGACGACCTCGTCGCCCGGCCCGAGACGGAAGCGCTCGGCCGCGGGGTCGACGCCGTCACCGATCGAGGCGTTGCTCATGCCGTAGGCGACGAGGTTGATCGCCTCGGTGGCGTTCTTGGTGAACACCACCTCGCGGATGTCCGCGCCGACGAACGCCGCGATCCGCTCGCGGGCGGACTCGTAGGCGTCGGTGGCCTCCTCGGCCAGCGCGTGCGCCCCGCGGTGCACCGCGGCGTTGGACGTCTCGAGGAACGTCCGCTCGGCGTCGAGCACCTGGCGCGGACGCTGCGACGTCGCGCCGGAGTCGAGGTAGACGAGCGGCTTCCCGTCGCGGACGGTGCGGCTCAGGATGGGGAAGTCCGCACGGATCTCCGCGACATCCAGGGTCGCACCCGTCGTCGAGGGTGCGAGGACCGTCATGCCGGCTGCTCCTCCTTGGTGGCCGACGAGGCGCCCAGGAAGCGCTCGTAGCCGTTCTCCTCGAGCTCGTCGGCGAGCTCGGGGCCGCCGGACGCGGCGACGCGGCCGTTGACGAAGACGTGGACGCGGTCCGGCGCGATGTAGCGCAGGATGCGCGTGTAGTGCGTGATCAGCAGGACCCCCACGTCGGAGGACTGCTTGTAGTCGTTGACGCCCTTGCTGACGACGCGCAGCGCGTCGACGTCGAGGCCCGAGTCGGTCTCGTCCAGCACGGCGATCTTGGGCTTGAGCAGCGACATCTGCAGCACCTCGTGCCGCTTCTTCTCGCCGCCGGAGAAGCCCTCGTTGACGCTGCGCTCGGCGAACGCCGGGTCGATGTCGAGGTCGGACATCGCGCCCTTGACCTCCTTGACCCAGTGCCGCACCTTCGGCGCCTCGCCGCGGGTGGCGGTGGCGGCCGAGCGCAGGAAGTTCGACATCGAGACCCCGGGGACCTCGACGGGGTACTGCATCGCGAGGAACAGGCCGGCGCGGGCGCGCTCGTCGACGGCCATCGCCAGGACGTCCTCGCCGTCGAGGAGGACCTGCCCCTGGGTCACGGTGTACTTGGGGTGGCCCGCGATGGAGTAGGCGAGCGTGGACTTGCCGGAGCCGTTCGGACCCATGATCGCGTGGGTCTCGTTCGAGTTCACGGTCAGGTCGACGCCGCGCAGGATCTCCTTGGGACCCGACTCGGTCTCGACCTCGACGTGCAGGTCGCGGATCTCGAGGGTGGACATCAAGCCTCTTCCATACGAGTGCGTGGTGGGGGTGCGGGCCGTCAGACGCCGACGGCTTCGAGCTCGGCCTCGATGGCCGCCTCGAGCCGGTCGCGCAGCGCGGGCACGCGGACCTTCTGGATGACCTCGCCGAAGAACCCGCGCACGACCAGGCGTCGTGCCTGGGCCTCCGGGATCCCCCGCGCCATCAGGTAGAACAACTGCTCGTCGTCGAATCGTCCCGTCGCGCTGGCGTGGCCGGCGCCGACGATCTCGCCGGTCTCGATCTCGAGGTTCGGCACCGAGTCGGCACGCGCGTTGTCGGTGAGCAGCAGGTTGCGGTTGAGCTCGTAGGTGTCGGTGCCCTCCGCGGCCTTGCGGATCAGCACGTCGCCGACCCAGACCGTGTGCGCCGCCGTGCCGCCTTCGGCGCCCTGCAGGGCGCCCTTGTACGTCACGCGCGAGCGGCAGTTCGGCACCGAGTGGTCGACGAGCAGGCGCTGCTCGAAGTGCTGCCCGCCGTCGGCGAAGTAGAGCCCGTCGAGCTCGACGTCGCCGCCGGGCGCCCGGTAGTTGACCACCGGCGAGAGGCGCACGAGGTCGCCGCCGAGCGTCACCGACGTGTGCCGGATCGTCGCGTCGCGGCCGACCGAGAGGTGCTGCGCGCCGACGTACACCGCGTCGTCGGCCCAGTCGTGCACCTCGACGACGGTGAGCTTGGCGCCGTCGGCGACGACGAACTCGGTGTTCGCCGCGACTGTGCCCGACCCGCGGTGGTCGAGGACCACCACGGCCTCGGCGTGGCGCTCGAGACGCAGCTGCACGTGGGCGTAGACCGACTGGCCCTCCCCCGGACCCGTCACCGTGACGGTCAGCGGCTCGTCCTCCGAGCGCGCCTCGTCCACCGTCACGACGTGGGCCTCGGGGGCCGCCGACCAGGCCTGCGCCGCGACGCGGTCGGCGGGGATCCCGCCGTCGCCGAGGCGCGGGTCGTCGCGGCCGACGGTCTCGTGCCGCACGCCGCCGAGGTCCGACGACGCGGCGTCACCGAAGCCGGACACCACCGACACCCCGATGCGACCCGTGGCCGTCGCCGAGCCGTCGTGGAGCCCGCGCAGGCGCCGCAGCGGCGTGAACCGCCACTGCTCCTCGCGCCCGCGCGGGACCTCGAAGGCCTCGACGTCGTAGGAGGTGAACCGCAGCTCCCACGGCGCGAGCTTCGGGCTCGTCGCGTTGATCCCCGGGTCCACGTCGAGGACCGGGGAGTCGGTGGCGTCGATGATGCCGCCGCCGACCTGGGCCACCGGCTGGTCCGGGCCCTGTCCCGTCGCTTCGCTCGCCCGGGTCATCCGACAGCGCCCTCCATCTGCAGCTCGATCAGGCGGTTGAGCTCGAGCGCGTACTCCATGGGCAGCTCGCGCGCGATGGGCTCGACGAACCCGCGCACGATCATGGCCATGGCCTCGTCCTCGGACAGGCCGCGGGACATCAGGTAGAAGAGCTGGTCCTCGCTGACCTTCGAGACGGTCGCCTCGTGGCCCATCGACACGTCGTCCTCGCGGACGTCGACGTACGGGTAGGTGTCCGAGCGGCTGATCGTGTCGACCAGCAGCGCGTCGCACTTCACCGTGGAGCGCGAGTGGTGCGCGCCCTTGTTGACCCGGACCAGGCCGCGGTAGCTCGTGCGCCCGCCGCCCCGCGCCACCGACTTCGAGATGATCGTCGAGGACGTGTACGGCGCGAGGTGCACCATCTTGGCGCCGGCGTCCTGGTGCTGGCCCTCGCCGGAGAACGCCACCGAGAGCACCTCGCCCTTGGCGTGCGGCCCGGTGAGCCAGACGGCCGGGTACTTCATGGTCACCTTGGAGCCGATGTTGCCGTCGACCCACTCCATCGTCGCGCCCTCTTCGGCCTTGGCGCGCTTGGTGACCAGGTTGTAGACGTTGTTCGACCAGTTCTGGATGGTCGTGTAGCGGCAGCGGCCGCCCTTCTTCACGACGATCTCGACGACCGCCGAGTGCAGCGAGTCGGACGAGTAGATCGGCGCCGTGCAGCCCTCGACGTAGTGGACGTAGGCGTCCTCGTCGACGATGATCAGCGTCCGCTCGAACTGGCCCATGTTCTCGGTGTTGATCCGGAAGTAGGCCTGCAGCGGGATGTCCACGTGGACGCCCTTGGGCACGTAGATGAACGAGCCGCCGGACCACACCGCCGAGTTCAGCGCGGAGAACTTGTTGTCGCCGGCCGGGATCACCGAGCCGAAGTACTCCTCGAACAGCTCCGGGTGCTCGCGCAGACCGGTGTCGGTGTCCATGAAGATGACACCCTGCTGCTCCAGGTCCTCGCGGATCTGGTGGTAGACCACCTCGGACTCGTACTGGGCGGCCACGCCGGAGACCAGACGGCTCTTCTCCGCCTCGGGGATGCCGAGCTTGTCGTACGTGTTCTTGATGTCGGCGGGCAGGTCGTCCCAGGTGGCCGCCTGCTTCTCCGTCGACCGCACGAAGTACTTGATGTTGTCGAAGTGGATGCCCGAGAGGTCGGAGCCCCACTGCGGCATCGGCTTCTTGTCGAACATGGCCAGGGCCTTGAGCCGCAGCTGGAGCATCCAGTCCGGCTCGTCCTTCTTGGCCGAGATGTCGCGGACGACGGCCTCGGAGAGGCCGCGCTGGGCGCTCGCGCCGGCGACGTCGGTGTCGTGCCACCCGAACTGGTAGCTCCCGAGCGCCGCGAGGGTCTCCTCCTGCGTGAGCTCGGGGGCGGTGGGGGTGGTCCGCTCCGCGGAGGTGGTCATACGACCTGCCTTCCCTTGACGACGTGTGTGGTGGCGGTGGTGGAGCTGGCGGGGGGCCCGGGTTGTCGGGGCACGTGCGTGGTGCACGCGGCATCGCCCCGGGCGATGGTGGAGAGCCGCTGGACGTGCGTGCCCAGGAGCTCGGCGAACACTTCGGTCTCGGCCTCGCACAATTGCGGGAAGTGCGCGGCGACCCCGGCGACCGGGCAGTGGTGCTGGCAGAGCTGGGCGCCCGCGGAGGTCGGGCGCGACGACGCCGCGTATCCCTCGCGCGACAGCGCGCCGGCCAGGGCGTCGACCCGCGCCGAGCGGTCGTCGTGGCCCTCGACGTCCTCGCGGTGCTCGCCGAGGAGGTCGCGGACACGACGGCGGGCGAACGCCCGGACGGCGTCCTCCCCCGCGGCCGCGTCGAGCGCGGCGAGGGCGGCGACGGCCAGGTCGGCGACGTCGGCCTCACCGCGTCCGGCGCGGCGACGGCCCTGCTCGGTGAGCAGGTGCTGACGCGCCGGGCGTCCGCGACCGCGCCCGGAGGCGCGCGGGGCGTCGCGGGTGGCCACGGTGCCGTCGGCGACCAGGGCGTCGAGGTGGCGGCGCACGGCCGCCCCCGAGAGCCCCAGCTCGCCGGCGAGGTCCATGGCCGTGGTGGGCCCGTGCTCGAGCAGGCGGCGGACGATGAGGTCCCGCGTCCGGCCGTCGTGTCCGTCGGTCGCCACGTCCTCACCTCCTCCGCGTGCGCTCGTCGTGCTCGTCGTGGGTGTCCCCGCTATTTGACAACATCAGTCTTGCGTATTTGGTGCCGCCCGGCAAAGCGGACCCCCGGATCGCCGGGGTGATCGGCCTCACCCAGGGTCACCTCACCTCTCTCGGCGTGGGGCTCGCCGTGGGGACGGCGGCGGGGGCGTCGGTCCCGCTCGGTATCGTCCCGACCCGTGACCGGCACGGCGCAGGCCCCGCAGGCGCCGCCCGCCGCTGCCACGACCGTCACGCCGCCGGCGGCGACGCCGCCCCCGCCGACGCCCGACGAGCGCCGCCGGCTGCGCACCGTGCGGCGCTTCGGCTTCACCGGGGCGCTCCTCATGGCCGTGGGCGCGCTGGGCTGCGGCGCCACGCCGGCCCCGGCCTACAACCCCCTGCTGGGCACGCGCGTGCTCGGCCTGTGGGGCCGCATGCCGACGGTCTCGCTGACGCTGGCCTACCTCGGCATGGGCATGCTCGTGCTGGCCTGGCTCTGGCTGGGCCGCCTGGCCTGGCCGGGCCGGGTGCGCCTGTCGGTGCGCCAGCTGACGCGGATCCTCGTCATGTGGATGGCGCCGCTGGCGATCGCCCCGCCGCTGTTCTCCACCGACGTCTACGGCTACCTCTCGCAGGCCGAGGTGGTCTCCCGCGGGTTCGACCCCTACGTCTACGGCGCCGCCCAGGCCCTCGGGCTCTCCGACCCGCTCGTCGCGAGCATCCCCACCATCTGGCGCACCACGCCGTCGCCGTACGGGCCGGGCTTCCTCACGTTCGGGCGGCTCATCACCGGCATCGCCGGCGACGACATCGTGCTCGGCGTCTACCTGCACCGCGTGCTCGCGCTCGCCTCGCTGGGCCTCGTCATCTGGGCGGTGCCGCACCTGGCGCGCCGCGCCGGCGTCGAGCCGATCGCCGCGCTCTGGCTCGCGATCAGCCCGCTGGTGCTCTTCCACCTGGTCAGCGGCATCCACAACGACGCGATCATGCTCGGTGTCGTCCTCGCCGGCCTCGAGATCGGGATGCGCCGCTCGTGGGTGCTGGGCGCGCTGCTCATCGGGCTCGGCGCCTCGGGCAAGATCCCCGCGGTGCTCGCGCTGGGGTTCCTCGCCGCGCACGTGGCCCGGGAACGCGGGGGCGGGATCGGGCGGCTCGTGCGCTACGGCGCGGGCTGCTCGGCGCTGGGGCTCGGGACGGTCGCCGCGGTCTCGGTGGGCAGCGGGCTGGGGTTCGGGTGGATCCAGGCGCTGTCGGTGCCCAACCTGCTGCGCAGCTGGCTCTCGGTCACCACCGACCTCGGCGTGCTCGGCGGCTGGCTCGGCGGGGTGCTGGGCCTGGGTGACCACACCGAGTCCGTCCTCGACCTCACGCGCGCCGCCGGGCTGGGCGTCGCCGCGCTGGTGTGCGTGGCGCTGGTGTTCCAGGTGCTGGGCGGTCGCCTGCACGCCGTCGCGGGCATGGGCTACGGCTTCGGCGCGGTGTTCCTCGCCGGCCCCGTGCTGCACCCCTGGTACCTGCTCTGGGCGATCGTCCCGCTGGCCGCGTCGGTGGTGAACCCGCGCATCCGCGGCTTCGCCGTCGCCGTGTGCGCCATCGTCGCCCTGCTCGTGCCGCCCACCGGCGCCGACTTCTCGTTCCGCACCTACCAGCTGCCCATGGCCATCACGGCGGCCGCGCTGCTCGCCCTGGTGCCGCTGGCCGTCGTGCGCGGCCGGGTGCCGCGCACCCCGGCGACCTAGGCTGTCGGACGTGTCGGGTCCAGCGGTGGAGGTGCGCGACCTCGTCGTGCGCTACCAGGGCCGCGCCGCGGTCGACGGCCTCGACCTCGACCTCCCCGCCGGCCGGGTGCTCGCGCTCCTCGGGCCCAACGGCGCGGGCAAGACCACGACGGTCGAGGTGTGCGAGGGGCTGCGCCGCCGCGACGCGGGCGAGGTGCGGGTGCTCGGCGTCGACCCCGCCGGCGCGCCCGACGCCCTGCGCGCCCGCCTCGGCGTCATGCCCCAGGGCGGCGGGGCCTACCCCGGGGTCCGGGTGCGCGAGATGCTCGGGCTGGTCGCCGCCTGCGCCGCCGACCCCCTCGACCCCGACTGGCTCGTCGAGCTCCTCGGTCTCGCGTCCTGCGCCCGCACGCCGTTCAAGCGCCTCTCGGTCGGCCAGCAGCAGCGCCTCGCGCTGGCGTGCGCGGTGGTCGGGCGGCCCGAGCTCGTGTTCCTCGACGAGCCCACCGCGAGCCTCGACCCGCAGGGCCGCCGCCTCGTGTGGGAGCTCGTGAGCGGGCTGCGCGCCGACGGCGTCGCGGTGCTGCTGACCACGCACCTCATGCAGGAGGCCGAGACGCTGGCCGACCACATCGTCATCGTCGACCACGGCCGGGTCGTGGCCCAGGGCAGCCCGGAGGCGCTGACGGCCGCGGGCGCCGACCGCGAGCTGCGCTTCCGCGCCGCGGCCGGGATGGACCTGCGCCTGCTCGCGTCCGCGCTGCCCGAGGGCTGCACGGTCACCGAGCCGTCCCCGGGCAGCTACCTCGTCGAGGGCTCGATCGACCCGCAGGTGCTCTCGGCGGTGACGTCGTGGTGCGCGCGCCAGGGTGTGCTCGCCGACGACCTGCGCATCGCCCGCCGCAGCCTCGAGGACGTGTTCCTCGAGCTCACGGGGCGGGAGTTGCGGTCGTGATCCCCCGCTTCGACCCCGGCACCTTCACGCCGGCGCCGGGCCGCGGGCCGCTGGGCCGGATGCTCGCCACGCAGGTGTCGCTGGAGACCCGCCTGGCGCTGCGCCAGGGCGAGCAGGTGCTGCTGACGCTCGTCATCCCGCTCGCGCTGCTCGTCGGCCTCGCCCTGCTGCGGGTCGTGCCGCTGCCCGAGCCGCGGGTGACCTCGGTGCTCGGCACGGTGCTCGCGCTCGCGGTGATGTCGACGGCGTTCACCAGCCAGGCGATCTCCCTGGGCTTCGACCGGCGCTACGGGGTGCTGCGCCGCCTCGCGGCCACCGCCGTGCCCCGCTGGCTCATCGTGCTCGGGCGGCTCGGGGGCATGGCGACGGTGGTCGTCGTGCTGCTCGTGGTGCTCGCCGGCGTCGCCCTGCTGCTGGGCTGGCGGCCGGACACGGGCTCGCTCGGCTGGGTGCTGCTGCTCGTGCTGCTGGGCACCGCCGCCTTCGGGGCCGCCGGCGTGCTGCTCGGCGGCACCCTGCGCGCCGAGCTCGTGCTCGCCGTCGCCAACATCGTCTGGTTCGTGCTGCTGTTCGCCGGCGGGGTGCTCGTGCCCGTCGCCGCGCTGCCGGGCCCGCTGGCCGCGGTCGTGATGCTGCTGCCGTCCGGCGCGCTCGCCGAGGGCCTGCGCACCGCGCTGCTCGGGGGCACGCCCACGCTCGGCCAGGTCGTGGTCCTGCTGGCCTGGGCCCTGATCGCCGGCGGCATCGCCAGCCGCACGGTGCGCTGGTCCTGAGCGGGCCGGTCCCCTACACACCGTCGTAGGATCGGCCCCGTGCTGGAGCGCCTCCCCGCCACGCCGCCCCGCCTCATGCGGGGCCTCGCGATGGCCGCCGTCGTCGGTCAGGCCGGCATCGCGGTCACCGGTGCCGTCGTGCGCGTGACCGGGTCGGGCCTCGGCTGCCCGACGTGGCCGCAGTGCTTCCCCGGCAGCCTCGTCCCCGTCCCGCACCCCGAGATCGCCGTGCTGCACCAGTGGGTGGAGTTCGGCAACCGGCTGCTCGGCATCGCGCTGGTGATCGTCACCGGGGCGTGCCTGCTCGCGGCGCTGAACGTCCGCCCGCGCCGGCGCCGCCTCGTGCTGCTGGCCGCGGCGGTGCCGCTCGGCGTGGTCGCGCAGGCCGTGATCGGCGGGATCACCGTGCTCGCCGGGCTGGCCTGGTACACGGTCGCACCGCACTTCCTCGTGACCATCCCGCTCATCTGGCTCGCCGTCCTGCTCGTGCGCGAGTCCTCCCCCACCGCGATGGCCGTCCCGCCGGGCACCCCCTGGCGCCCCGCCGTCCCCGCCGCGCTGCGCGGGCTGCTCGCCGTGTCCGCGGTGGTCCTCGGCGCCCTGCTCCTCGCCGGCACCCTCGTCACCGCCGCGGGCCCGCACGGCGGCGACGCCGCGACCCCGCGCCTGGCCGCGATCCCGCTGCCGATGCTGGCGACCGCCCACGCGCACCTGCTCTTCGCGTTCCTCGGGCTGCTCGTGGGCGTCGGCTTCATGGTCCACGCGGTGT
>CADCTH010000310.1 GCA_902805495.1 uncultured Actinomycetospora sp. | reverse complement strand
GTCGCCGGGCGGGAGCACCGGGGCCGGTACCGAGGACCCCGCGGGACCGGTGGTCACGACCGGGGGCAGCGCGGCCTCGACGGGGTTGGGGGCGCCGTCGCCCGGCGTCCCCGGGACCGCCGCCGCTCGTGCGCGGGCCTCGACGGTGGCGGGCTCGGGCTCACCGCCCGCCCCGGCCACGCCCCAGAGGAGCACGCCGAACACGGCGAGGGCGACCGCGAGCGCGAGGGACCGCCGCCGCCAGTAGACCGACGGCGCGAGCGGTCCCACCGGCTCCCACACGTCACGGAAAGTAGGTTCGGTGTCGCTCTCGGCGACCGATCACCACGCCGCGCCCGGATCGTTTCACCCGACGGGGGCGACGGGGGGCGTTCGGGGCAGGATCGGCGGTCGACCGGGGCGAGCGGAGCGACGGGGAGGGGTCCGATGGCCACCACCGCTGCCACCAGTGCTGCCACCTCCGCGAAGACGTCCCCGGGCACGCTGGCCGACGTCCTCGTGCCCTGGTTCCGCGGGCACTCCCTCGACCTGCCGTGGCGCCGCACGGAGACGACGCCGTGGGGCGTGTTGGTCTCGGAGATCATGCTCCAGCAGACGCCGGTCGCGCGGGTCGAGGGGCCGTGGCGGGAGTGGCTCGAGCGCTGGCCCCGCCCGTCGGCGATGGCCGCGGCGCCGGCCGCGGACGTGCTGCGCGCGTGGGGCCGGCTCGGCTATCCGCGGCGCGCGCTGCGGCTGCACGCCGCCGCGCAGGCCGTCGCCGCCGAGCACGACGACGTGGTCCCCTCCGACGTGGCGACGCTGGAGTCGCTGCCCGGCATCGGGACCTACACCGCCCGCGCCGTCGCCGCGTTCGCCTACGGGCGCCGGGTGCCGGTCGTCGACACCAACGTCCGCCGGGTCGTCGCCCGCGCGGTGCACGGGCGCGCGGAGGCCGGGGCCGCGTCCGTGCGGGACCTGGCGGACGTCGAGGTGCTGCTGCCCGAGGACGACCCGGGAGACGCAGCGCAGCGGAGCTCGACCCGGGCATCCGACGCGGCAACGATGTCGGCCGCGCTGATGGAGCTCGGCGCGACGGTCTGCGTCGCGCGGGGTCCCCGGTGCGCGGACTGCCCGGTCCTCGCGCACTGCGCCTGGCAGCGACGCGGGCGCCCGGCGTGGGACGGTCCGGTGCGCCGCGCGCAGACCTGGGCCGGCACCGACCGGCAGGTGCGCGGGCGGCTGCTCGCGGTGCTGCGCGACGCGCCGGGCCCGGTGCCGGCCCCGGAGCTCGAGTCGGCGTGGCTCACCGACTCCGCCCAGCGCGCCCGGTGCCTCGACTCGCTGCTCGTCGACGGGCTCGTCGAGCAGCTCGCCGACGGCCGCTTCGCGCTGCCCGGCGAGACGTAGGCTGGGCGCCATGGCCGTCGTGAAGATCAACGCTATCCACGTCCCCGAGGAGAGCGGGCCCGAGCTGGAGAAGCGCTTCGCCGCACACGGCGACAGCATGCTGGCCACGCCGGGCTTCCTCGGCTACGAGCTGCTGCGCCCGATCGAGGGCGAGCACCGCTACTTCGTCTACACCCGCTGGGAGTCCGACGAGGCCTTCGAGGCCTGGCGCACCGGCGGCGCCGCGGAGGCCGCGCACAGCGGCCAGCGGGCCCAGCCCGTCGCCACCGGGGCGGACCTGCTGCAGTTCGAGGTCGCCCTCTCGGTGGGCAAGGGCGGCGGCGAGTCCTGACCGAGGCGCCACCCCCGCCCGACCCGGCCGGCGTCGCCGAAGCGGCGGCGCTCCTCGACGGCGCCGAGGCGCTGCTCGTGTGCGCCGGCGCCGGGATGGGCGTCGACTCCGGGCTGCCCGACTTCCGCGGACCCGAGGGGTTCTGGCGCGCCTACCCGCCCTACCGGCGCCTCGGGCTGCGCTTCGAGGAGATCGCCGATCCGGAGCACTTCGACGGCGATCCCGAGCTCGCGTGGGGCTTCTACGGCCACCGGCTGGGGCTCTACCGGCGCACCGTCCCGCACGCCGGGTACGCGGTGCTGCGCCGGTGGGCCGACCGGTGGCCGACGCGGGTGTTCACGTCGAACGTCGACGGGGCGTTCCAGGCCGCCGGGTTCGCCGACGACGACGTGACCGAGTGCCACGGCGCCATCGGCGTGCTCCAGTGCACCCGGCCCTGCCACGAGGGCACGTGGCCGGCGGACGACGTGGAGGTCGCGATCGACCAGGAGTCGATGCGCGCCCGCCCGCCGTTGCCCACCTGCCCGCGGTGCGGGGCGGTGGCGCGGCCGAACATCCTCATGTTCGGCGACGGGTCGTGGGTGCCCGGGCACCACGCGGCGAAGGAGGCAGCCCACCGCGCCTGGCTGCGGGCGCGCGACGCCCGGCGGCTCGTGGTGATCGAGCTGGGCGCCGGCACCGCGGTGCCCACGGTGCGCCGGCACGCGGAGCTCGCCTCGGCGGCCTCCGGCGCGCTGGTCCGCGTCAACGTCCGCGAGCCGGCCATCCGCCACGGCCGCGGCGTCTCCCTGGCCGCCGGGGCCCGCGAGACCCTCGAGGCGATCGACGCCGAGCGCTCACACCCCGGTCAGCCCCGCCAGCCGTAGGCCCCGCGCCGCGGCGACGCGTTCGGCCTCGTCGTCGAGGCGCGCGCGGAGGTCGGGCTCGAGGGGCGCGAAGAGGCCGACCTCGAGGGTCAGGCGCTTGCCCGACGCGCGGGGCCGCCAGGTGCCGACGATCTCGCCGCCCGCCAGCAGTGCCCCCGGGTTGCCGATGATCCTGTAGAGCTCCTTGCGCGCGCCGGCGTCCGGCGCGAGCAGCTCGCGGTCGCGGGCCTGGAGCATCGGGTCCCAGGGCGGCAGGAACCGCACCAGGTCGGGCTCCGGGGCGTCGAGGGCGGCGTCGAGGTCGTCGGCCGGCAGCCACGCCGCCCGGTCGCCGACGCGGACCTCGGTCAGCGCGGGCAGCGCCGCCTCCCACGCCGGCGCGAACGCCGTGGCCGACGTGCCGACGAAGTCGGCGACCTCGCGGGGGCCGGCCGGCCCGAGGACCCGCAGGTAGTCGAGGACCAGCCGCGCGGCCTGCGCCGGGTCGCCCTCGACCGGGCGCTCCCAGCCCGCCGGCGGCGGGGTGAGCAGCAGCGTCTTCCCCGTCGCGTCCAGCCCGACGCCGACGGGCAGGGCCGAGAGCCGCATGAGCTGCTCGTTGACGTGGACGCACGCGCACGGCCGGCAGTCGCGCAGCAGGGCGTCGGGCAGCAGCTCGGTCACCGCGCCGCTGGCGGCGCCCTTGGTGATCGGCTCGGTGACCACCTCGGCGAGCGCGTCGGCGGCCCGGTCGATCGCCTCGCGCGCCGGGATGCCCACGCGCTGCTGCTCGGGGCCGCTCCAGTGCAGCCGCGCGCCCGCGTCGGCGTCGTCGAACGGGCGCGCGGCGCGGGCGATCGCGTTGCGGTCGGCGGGCGGGTGGTGGTGCGGGGCGCCGCGGTGGGTCCACCCGTCCACGAGGCCGTGGGCGGCCGGGTCGGGGTCGCCGTCCGTCCGCGCGGCCAGCGCGAGCCGGGCCGTGGGCCCCGCGTCCTGGATGCCGAGTGCGGCCAGCACGCCCACCGCTCCGGGCCGGTCGCGGTGCAGCCCCTGGGCGGCCACCCGGTGCGCCATCACCTGCTCGCGGGTCAACGTCACCACCATGGCGCCAGCCTGCCGCACCGTGCCTGACACCTGCGGTCAGGATCGGGGCAAGATGGCGTCGTGAGCTCGGTGCGCGCGGTCCCCGTGACGACGGACATGGACGGTGACGCGCTCCAGGCCGACGACGCCTGGCACACCGCGCGCCGCATCGGGCTGTTCACGCTGCTGCGCACCGCGCTGCTGCGCTTCCGCTACGGCGACGGGTTCAGCCACGCGCGCGGCTTCGCGCTGCAGCTCGCGCTGGCGATCGTCCCGCTCGTCATCGCCGGCAGCGGGCTGGCGACGGCCGTGGGCGCCGAGTCGGTGGCCCAGGTCGTCGCGCGCACGGTCGTCGCGGTGTCCCCGGGCGCGGGCGACCAGCTGCTCGCCGACGTGGTCGCCCGCGGGCCCGCCGAGCTGCCCGAGGAGGACGGCGAGGCGCAGGACTCGCGCAGCGAGAACGTCGGCGAGCTCGCCGTCGCGTTCGGCCTGACCACGGCGTTCCTGGCCATGACGAGCGCGATCGCCCAGCTGGAGCGCGGCACCAACCGCATCTACGGCACCGAGCGCGATCGTCCGATGCTGCGCAAGTACTCCCGCGCGGCGCTGCTGACGTTGACGGCGGGCACCGGCTTCGGCGTAGGCCTGGTGCTGATCATCGCCGGCGGGCCGCTCGGCGACGCCGTGGAGGACGTCTACCGGTGGGGCGACGTGGCCGAGACGATCTTCGACGTCCTGCGCTGGCCCGTGGGGCTCGCCGCGATGCTCTTCGCGGTCACCGTGCTCTTCCGGTACTCGCCGCGACGCCACCAGCCCGGGCTCTCGTGGCTCGCGCTGGGCGCCGGCCTGACCGTCGTGCTGTGGCTCGCGGCGTCCGGGTGCGTCGCGCTCTACGTGGCCGTGTCCGGCGACTTCAGCGACACCTACGGCCCGCTGGCCGGGGTCATGGCGCTGCTGCTGTGGGCCACCGTGACGGGCATCGCGCTGCTGCTCGGCGTCGACCTGGCCGCGCAGCTCGAGGCCGCCCGCGCCGGCATCGACGACCCCTTGCTGCGCGACGACGACGGCGACGGCATCCCCGACGAGCTCCAGCCGGAGGAGCCCGCGGACGGGCCTCCGGACGCAGAGCCGACGAGCCCGGGTCGGCAGCCGGTGGAAGCTGTCGGTCCGGACGGGGGACGTGCCTGACAGGACCTGTCAGGGATGGGGTACGACTGACCCGTGCGCGCCAGCCGCCTGCTCTCCGTGCTGCTCCTGCTGCAGAACCGCGGGCGCCTCACCGCGCGCGAGCTCGCCGACGAGCTCGAGGTCTCGATCCGGACGATCTACCGCGACATGGACGCGCTCTCGGCGTCCGGCGTTCCCGTCTACGCCGACCGCGGTCCCGACGGCGGCTACTCGCTGATCGACGGCTACCGCACCCACCTGACGGGGATGACGGCCGAGGAGGCCGACGCGCTCGCCCTCTCGGGCATGCCCGAGGCCGCCGCCGAGCTGGGGCTGGGGCGGGTGCTGGTGGCCGCGCAGCTCAAGGTGCAGGCGGCGCTGCCCACCGAGCTCTCCGACCGCGCGGGCCGGATCGCCGAGCGCTTCCACCTCGACGCGCCCGGCTGGTTCCGCGAGGCCGACCAGGTGCCGACGCTCACCGGCGTCGCCGACGCGGTGTGGAACCAGCGGGTCCTGCGCGTGCGCTACCGGCGCTGGGCCACCGGCGGGCGCGAGCCGGAGGTGGAGCGCGAGCTCGAACCGCTGGGGCTCGTGCTCAAGGCCGGCACCTGGTACCTCGTGGCGTCGCCGCACGGCGAGCCCGCCGCGACGCCGCGGACCTACCGCATCGCTCGGATCCTCGACCTCGAGACCCTCGACGTGCGCTTCGAGCGCCCCGACGGCTTCGACCTGTGGAAGTACTGGCACCAACGCACCCAGGAGCTCACCGACGCGCTCTACCAGGCCGAGGCGACCGCGCGCTTCTCCCCGCGGGCCCTCGAGCTCGCCCCGGTGCGCCTGAGCCCCCACACCGCCCGCGCGCTGGCCGAGGGCTCGTGGCCGACCGACGAGGACGGCTGGGTGCGCGCGGTGATCCCGATCGAGTCGATCGCCCACGCCCGCGGCGAGCTCCTGGCCCTCGGCGCCGACGTCGAGGTCCTCGGGCCCCCGGCCCTGCGCGAGCAGATGATCGACACCGCGCACGCCCTCGCCGCCCTGTACCCCTGAGTGTCAGCGAAGTGGCGTTGCAGACGTTCAGTGTCCGTATCGGTACTTCGATCACTCGCATCGCACGCGAGGCCGAGCAGCCGCACTCCTGAGCCGCATGGTCGCAGGGTCCAGGCCGGCGGAGGACCCGCCCGTTCACACCGCCCTGGGCTGTCCACAGTCGTGGGCCGCTCGCGTGACCGCCGGGGCCGACTGCTCCGACGCTGCTCGACATGCGACGAGGATCGTGGGCCCCGAACCTGGATGTCCTCCGGGCCGAGAGCTGGGAGTGCGTCATCTCGGCGCGCGACCTCGTCCGCCTCGGCGTACCCGAGCGGACGGCCTACCGCCGGACCCAGCAGGACGGCCCGTGGACCCTGCTCTACCCGGGGACCCTCCTCCTCGCGAAGGGGACGCCGACCCCGCGCCAGCTCGAGATCGCGGCGCTCGTCCACGGCGGCCCGGGGGCGATGCTGACGGGGTTGAGCGGGGCACGACACCACGGGCTGCGACGCGGCGGCGATCCGGCGTTCGACCACGTCCTGATCGCCCTCGACCGGCGGGTGCTCAGCGCCGGCCGCGCCGTCTACGAGCGCACCGTCAACCTGCCGAGACCGCTCGAGCGGGACGGACTGCCCGTGGCCCCGCTGGCGCGGTGTCTCATCCAGCACGTCCGGCGGCTCAAGGACCACGAGGCGATCGCGGCGGTCCTCACCGAGGCCGTGCAGCGGCGGATGGTGCCGCTCGAGGCGCTGTGGGCCGAGCTCGAACAGGGGACCCGCAAGGGCACGGCGGCACCGAGGCGCGTCCTGGAAGCGGCGCGCGTCGGTGTGCTCTCGCCGGCCGAGTTCACCGCGCGCGAGTTCTGGGAGTCGTTCGCCGACCTGCCGCCGATCGAGTGGAACGTCGACGTGTGCGACGAGGACGGCCGATTCGTCGCGACCGTCGACGGCCTCGTCCGCGAGCTCGGCTTCGTCTGGGAGACCGACTCCGTCGAGCACCACTTCGCGACCCCGGGCCAGGTGCACGAGACCCTGGCGCGGCAACGGCGGCTGCGCGCCATCGGCTTGCACGTCCTCGGCACGCGACCGTCGCAGCGCCGCGACGATCCCCTCGGTCTGCACGAGGACATCCTCGCGAACCTGGAGATCGCCGCGGCCCTGCCGCCGCCGCGCGCGCTCTACGGTCCTGGCCCCGACGGGCGTTGACCTCGAGTGATCGAAGTACCGATACGGACACTCAACGTCTGCGACGCCACTTCGCTGACACTGGTGAGCCCCCCACACACGCACCGAGCCCCGGTCCTCCGCGGAGGACCGGGGCTCGGGTGTCGATCGGCGGCGCGGTCACTCCGCCGCGGCGACCTCCGGGGTGTCGGGCACCGGGGTCGGCTTGGCCTCACCGCGGAAGGTGAAGGTGGCCGTCTCCGGCGCCGGCTTGGTGACGCCCTTCTCGTCGTTCTCCGGCTCCCAGCCCTCGACGTCGACGAGCACGATCTGCCCGGACTCGATCTCCCCGAACAAGATCTTCTCGGAGAGCTGGTCCTCGATCTCGCGCTGGATCGTGCGACGCAGCGGACGGGCACCGAGCACCGGGTCGAAGCCGCGCTGGGCGAGCAGCTTCTTCGCGTTGTCGGTGAGCTCGAGCGCCATGTCCTTGTTGGCCAGCTGCTTCTCGGTGCGCCCGATCAGCAGGTCCACCATCTGCACGATCTCGTTCTCGGTCAGCTGGTGGAACACGATGATGTCGTCGATGCGGTTGAGGAACTCGGGACGGAAGTGCTTCTTGAGCTCGTCCGTGACCTTGTTCTTCATGCGCTCGTAGTTCGAGCCCGCGTCCGCACCGGACTGGAACCCGAGACCGACGGCCTTCGAGATGTCCTGCGTGCCGAGGTTCGACGTGAACACGATGACCGTGTTCTTGAAGTCGACGATGCGGCCCTGACCGTCGGTCAGGCGGCCGTCCTCGAGCACCTGCAGCAGCGTGTTGTAGACCTCGGAGTGGGCCTTCTCGATCTCGTCGAACAGGACCACCGAGAACGGCTTGCGGCGCACCTTCTCGGTGAGCTGGCCGCCCTCCTCGTAACCGACGTACCCGGGGGGCGCGCCGAAGAGCCGCGAGGCGGTGTAGCGGTCGTGGAACTCGCCCATGTCGATCTGGACGAGCGCGTCGTCGTCGCCGAACAGGAACTCCGCGAGCGCCTTGGTGAGCTCGGTCTTCCCGACGCCCGAGGGGCCGGCGAAGATGAACGAGCCCGAGGGGCGCTTCGGGTCCTTGAGGCCGGCGCGGGTGCGCCGCATGGACTGCGACACGGCCTTGACCGCGTCGTTCTGCCCGATGATGCGCTTGTGGAGCTCGTCCTCCATGCGCAGCAGCCGGGTGGTCTCCTCCTCGGTGAGCTTGAACACCGGGATGCCGGTCCAGTTGGCCAGCACCTCGGCGATCTGCTCGTCGTCGACCTCCGCGACGACGTCGAGGTCACCGGACTTCCACTGCTTCTCGCGCTCGGTCTTCTGCCCGATGAGGTTCTTCTCCTCGTCGCGCAGGCGCGCCGCCTTCTCGAAGTCCTGCGCGTCGATCGCGGACTCCTTCTCGCGACGGACGTCGGCGATCTTCTCGTCGAACTCGCGCAGGTCCGGCGGCGCGGTCATGCGGCGGATGCGCATGCGGGCGCCGGCCTCGTCGATGAGGTCGATGGCCTTGTCCGGCAGGAAGCGGTCGTTGATGTAACGGTCGGCCAGGGTGGCCGCCGCGACCAGCGCCGGGTCCGTGATCGAGACGCGGTGGTGCGCCTCGTACCGGTCGCGCAGACCCTTGAGGATCTCGATGGAGTGCGCCACCGACGGCTCGCCGACCTGGATCGGCTGGAAGCGGCGCTCGAGCGCGGCGTCCTTCTCGACGTGCTTGCGGTACTCGTCGAGGGTGGTGGCGCCGATGGTCTGCAGCTCGCCGCGGGCCAGCATCGGCTTGAGGATCGACGCGGCGTCGATCGCGCCCTCGGCGGCACCCGCGCCGACGAGCGTGTGGAGCTCGTCGATGAACAGGATGATGTCGCCGCGGGTGCGGATCTCCTTGAGCACCTTCTTGAGGCGCTCCTCGAAGTCACCGCGGTAGCGGCTG
>CADCTH010000309.1 GCA_902805495.1 uncultured Actinomycetospora sp. | reverse complement strand
TGACCGGCCCTCCCCGCCCGACCGGCCCCTGCCCGGCGACCCGCGGCGCCCCACCCCCGCCGACCCGGCGCCCGAGGGCACGCTCGCGCTCGTCGCCGTCGGGCGGGACGACCGCCGCCGCCACGTCGTCGACGTCGTCACCGGCGAGCTGGGCGACGCGACCGGCCTGCGGGCGCGGTGCGGCGCCGCCGTGGAGCAGGTCGTGCCCGGCCTGCGCGCGGAACAGGCCGACTGTCCCGGCTGCCTGCTCCCCGTCCACCGCTGAGCGGGTCGCTCACTCGTCGGGCCCCGCGCGCCGCACGCACAGCAGCTTGTCGCCGCGCTCGAGGGCGTCCACCTCGGGGGCGTCGATGGCGTGCACGTGCCCGTCGCGCACCACGCCCAGCACGATGTCGCGCAGGTGGCGCGGGGAGCCGCCGACCTCGCTCTCGGCGACCACGCGCTCGCCGATGCTCATGCCCGCCTCGGGCGAGATGAGGTCCTCGACCACCGAGACGACGGCCGGGGTGGTGGTCGCCATGCCGAGCAGCCGGCCCGCCGTCTCGGCGGACACGACCACCGAGTCGGCGCCGGACTGGCGCAGCAGGTGGACGTTCTCGGCCTCGCGCACGGCGGCCGTGATCATGATCTTGGGTGCCATCTCCCGCGCGGTCAGCGTGACCATCACGGCGGTGTCGTCGCGGTTGGTGGCCACCACCAGCGCCGTCGCGTGCGGCAGCCCGGCCGTGCGCAGCACCGACGACTGGGTGGCGTCGCCGCGCACCGTCACCAGCCCCAGCGCGGACGCGGCGTCGAGGCGGCCGCGGTCGGTGTCGACGACGACGATGTGGTCGACGTCGTGCCCGTCGCCGCGCACGGTCTTCACCGCGGCCTGGCCCTTGGTGCCGTAGCCCACGACCACCACGTGGTTGCGCACGCGCGACCTCCACCGTCGGATACGGAACGCCTGCCGGGACCGTTCGGTGAGCAGCTCGACCGTGGTGCCGACCAGCACGATGAGGAACAGCAGCCGCAGCGGGGTGATCACCAGGATCGTCCACAGCCGGGCGGACTGCGAGACCGGGACGATGTCACCGTAGCCCGTGGTCGAGAGCGAGACCGTGGCGTAGTAGAACGCGTCGACCAGCCCGATGCCGTCGACGTCGTTGTTGTCGATGTAGCCGTCGCGCTGGAAGTACACGACCAGCGCGGCGGCGGTCAGCGCGCCCAGCGCCAGCGCGAGGCGCAGGAGCAGGGCGACGACGGGGCCGACGCGGCCCTCGGGCATGAGCACCATCGCGCCCGGCGCGGTGCCCCCGTCCGGGGTGTCGCGCGAGACCCGGTTGCGCAGGACCATGTCCCGGGTCCTCCCGACCGACCGTCACCCGACTCGGCGGGCCCGACGCCGCGCCGGGAGGACAGTACAGGCGCGGCGCCTCAGGTGGCCGGGTAGCGGTGGTAGCCGGGGAAGTTGCCGTAGAGGTTCTCCCCGGGCGGGCCCTCGGTGACCGCCTGGACCAGGTACTCGCCGCCGACGAACGCGCCCTTCCACGACTCGCCGCGCCCGCCGAAGGCCTCGTCCTTGTCGCCGCGCGAGCGCAGCTTGTTGATGCCGACCTTGAACGCCTGCACCTGCTCGGCCAGGCGCTCGGCCTTCGCGGCGTCGTCCGAGGCGATGCTCGCCACCAGCGACCCGTTGGACGCGTTCATCTGGGCGAGGAACTCGGCCTCGGTGTCGACCACCACGATCGAGTCGACGGGTCCGAACGGCTCCTCGTGCATCAGCCGGGACGCCCCCGGCGGCGCCAGCATCGCCACCGGCGCGTGGTAGGACGACGTGTCCTGGCCGGGCAGGAAGCGGCCGCTCTCCCGCTGGCCCCGGTAGAGCGGGACGGCGCCGTGGCGCAGCGCCTCGGCGACGCTCTCGTCGAGCTCCTCGGCCTTGCCCGCCGAGATCAGCGGCCCGAAGTCCAGCGCGGGCAGGTCGTCGACGCCCTCGCCGCCGGGGTCCACCGCCACCGGGTGGCCGAACCGCACCCCGTCGAGCACCGGCATGTAGGTCGCGAGGAACTGGTCGACGAGGTCACGCTGCACGACGAACCGCGGGTAGGCGGTGCACCGCTGCTTGGCGTACTCGAAGCCCTTCTGGAGGATCTCGGAGAACGACTCCCAGTCGGAGAAGTCCCAGACGCCCCAGCTGTTGAGGCCCTCCTGCTCGAGCATGTGGCGCTTGCCGGTGTCGGCGAGCTGCGCGGCGACCTTGCCGCCGTTGGAGCGACCGCCGACGAAGGCCAGCGCGCCGATCTCGGGCGAGCGGATCAGGGCGTCGGACAGCTCGGAGCCGTCGCCGGAGAGCAGCGTCGCGGGCAGGCCCTCGCGGACCATCAGGGCGTGGGCGACGGTCAGCGTCATCCAGCCGCCCTGGGTGGGCGTCTTGGCGACGACGCCGTTGCCGGCCAGCAGCTGCACGAGCTCGGCGTGCACCTGCACGCTCATGGGGTAGTTCCAGCTGGCGATGTTCGAGACCGGGCCCTCGAGCGGCACGCGCTTGGCCGGGGCGCCCTCGACGTCGCGCGAGAGCATCCCCTCGATCTCGTCGACGTACCAGCGCACCCCCGAGATGCACCGGTCGACGTCGGAGCACGCCGCCTTCCAGGGCTTGCCGATCTCCCACGAGAGCAGCAGCGCGAGGTCGTCGCGCGCGCCCTCCATGGCGTCGAGCGCGGCCGAGACCCCGCGGCGGCGCTCGTCGAGCTCGGTGGCGGCCCACGCACGGTGGGTCTGCGCGGCGCGCTGCACGGCGTCGGTCGCGGTGGCGGAGTCGACCTTGAGCATCGTGCCGAGCGACGACCCGTCGTTGGGGCTGATCTGCTCGGTGGGCGTGCCCACGGCCTGCCACTCGCCGTCGATGAGGTTGGCCGGACCGTCGTCGGCGAACGCCTCACCGACGAGGGCGCGCACCCGTCCGGTCACCGCCTCCCAGGTGAGCGCGTCGGGGACGTGGAGCCCCTGGGTCGTGGCGTCGTCGCTCATGGCCGTCCTCCCGGTGCCGGTCGTGGCGGGGACCGACCATAGGCACGTCGGCCGTCGCTCCGGAACCGCCGGAGCGCAGGGGACCGGCCGGCGCCGGCCCGGGCACCAGCGGATCGGGACGACGCGCAGTGAGCCCGCCACCACGCTGCGTCGACGAGGACGGCGCCAAGTGGCGGCGATCGCCGAGCGGTCCACCCGCTCGGGTGAATAGTTGAAATCTTGAGTCAGGAATTGGGCACTCCGGAGTCACCAATCGTGACAGCGACCCGCGACGGCGCGCTCCCGTCACTCGACGGTGGCCGACCTCTGGGACCGGAGCGGGACGGAGCGATCGACGTGGCGAGCACTCGCGCCGAGCGCGGAGGAGAGACGCGATGAACGAGCCCTGGTGCCCCGAGCGAGCGCGCCGCACGGACCGCACTGACCGCACGGACCGCGCCGGCGGCGTCGACTGGCTGGCGGCGGTCTCCGAGCTCGACGACTGCGACGGCTACGTGGTGCTCGCGGTCGACCCGCAGACCGGCGAGGTCGACGCGCACGGCCCCTTCGTCGGCATGGCCGCCCTGCAGGCCGCCGACGAGATGCGCGAGACCCTCGACCGCGAGGAGCTCGACGACGTCGTGGTGCGCATCGTGCGCTGGCACGGCGGCCCGGCCTGAGTCACCGCCGAGTCACCGCCCGCGTCACCGCCCCAGCGTGCGCAGGATCCCGGTCGCGATGCCCTCGGCGTAGCGCTCGCGCACCGCCGGGTCCTCGACGACCCGCGCCTCGGCGGGGTCGGCCATGCTCGCGCACTCCACCAGGGCGGCCGGTACCCGCGCGTGGTTGAGCCCGGCCAGGTCGGGCCGCGGGTCGAGCCCGTCCTCCCCGCGGTAGGTCGACGGCGTGAACCCCTGCGCCTCGAGTCCCGCGACGAGCGCGTCCCCGAGCGCCGCCGACGGCGCGCGCTGCGAGGGCGCGAGCGGCGGGTCCGCGAGCGCGACGTGGAACCCGCGGCCCCCGGCGGGACCCGAGTCGGCGTGGATCGAGACGCTCAGCGCCGCGCCCGCGTCGTCGGCGATCGCCGCCCGCCGGTCGACGCCCGGCCCGACGCCGTCGTCGTCGTCCCGCGTCGAGCGCACGACGACGCCGCGGGCGGTGAGCAGGCGCGTGACCCGCGCGGCGACGTCGAAGGCGAACGCGTGCTCGGCGTAGCCGTCGGCGGTCTCGGTGCCGGTGGTGTTGCAGGGCTTGGTGCCGCCGCGCCCGTCGGGCACCTCGCGCGCGATCTCGTCCGCGGCTGCCGCGTTGCCCCAGTTGTGCCCGGGGTCGAGGACGACGACGGGTGCGGGGCCGCGGGGCGCCGCGGTGGTGGGCAGCCCGGTGGTGGGGGGTGGCCCCGACCGCGCACCGGGCAGCGGCACCGCGGCGGACGACGGCGAGGGAGCCGGCGCCGGGGCGAGCGGGTCCGCGGCGCCGCACGCGGCGAGCAGCACCAGCAGGACCGGCAGGAACAGGTGCCTCACCGCCGGAGCCGGCCGGCGCCGTCGGCGATGCGGACCGGTCGTCCAGGCACGGTGATCCTCCCGGGCGGTGCGGGCGGGGCGGAGTCTGGCTCGCGCACCGTCACGTGGTACTGTGAGCCACGTCACTCCGCGATGAGAGCAACCTGAGCGGTACTCACCCGTACAGCCCAGTGCTGGCGACGATCATCGCTCTACGGTGAACCGTGCGCCGGCCACGGAGCCGGGCGCTCGGACGTCACCCGGGACACCGGGTCTGGGGGGAATTCTCGATGAAGACGCTCGCGCTC
>CADCTH010000308.1 GCA_902805495.1 uncultured Actinomycetospora sp. | reverse complement strand
TTGCAGTCGGACGACGAGCCGTGGCGGTCGCCGTGGTCCGAGTCGTGGCCGGACTCGTGGGCGGAGGCGAACGGCGCGGCGACCATGAGGCCGGCGGTGACGCCGACGGTGACGACGCCCAGCTTCTTCAGCACGTGTACTCCAGGGGTTTGTCGGGGGAGCGGGGCGTGGGGCCGACTGGTGGAGAGCGCCGGCTCCGATCGCCTCAGACGGACCAACGAGGGCTCGATGGGCGCGTTACCTCTTTCCGCCCGATGTCCGCCGAACGGGGGACACGTCGTCGGGAACCACCTGGTCGGCCCCGGACGCACGAAGGCCCGGCCACCTGGTGGTGGCCGGGCCTCGGTGGGTCTGCGCAGGACTACGGGAGCGGGACCTCGGGGAGCTCGGCGCTCAGCACGCTCACGGCCACGTTGTTGCCGCTGAGGTTGTCGTTGAGGATGTCGTTGCAGACGACGTTGAGGACGTTGGCCCCGCCCACCGGCGCCTGGATGAGGGCGTTGCCCAGGAACGCGTCGCCGTCGATGCCGCCGTTGGCCTCGGCCGAGCCGCCGGTGACGTTGCAGTCGGACGACGAGCCGTGGCGGTCGCCGTGGTCCGAGTCGTGGCCGGACTCGTGGGCGGACTCGTGGGCGGACTCGTGGGCGGAGGCGAACGGCGCGGCGACCATGAGGCCGGCGGTGACGCCGACGGTGACGACGCCCAGCTTCTTCAGCATGTGGACTCCAGTGTGTGTCGGGGAGCGGGCGTGGGGCCGATGGGGAGAGCTCGGCACCGATCACCTCGAACGGAGCAACGAGGACGTGACGGGTGCGTTACCTCTCCGCGGGGTACTGCACCCGATCGAGTGCCGGCACCCGGCACGACCCCGGACGCACGAAGGCCCGGCCACCGATCGGATGGCCGGGCCTTCGGACGAGAGGTCGCTCAGAGGACGTCCAGCGCGACGTTGTTGCCGCTCAGGTTGTCGTTGAGGATGTCGTTGCAGACGATGTTGCCGAGGTTCGCCCCACCGATCGGCGCCTGGACGAGCGCGTTGCCCAGGAACGAGTCGCCGTCGATGCCGCCGTTGGCCTCGGCCGAGCCGCCGGTGACGTTGCAGTCCGAGCTCTCCGAGCTCTCCGAGCTCTCCGAGCTGTCGTGCCCGTGCTTCTTCTTGTGGTGGTGCCCGCCGTCGTCGTCGTGGGCCTCGCCCGCGGACGCGAACGGGGCAGCCACGAGCAGACCCGCGGTGACGCCCACGGTGACCATGCCGGCCTTCTTGAACACTGTTCCCCCAAGGGATCTCGTCGTTGGTGCGATCACGGCGCGGCGGGCCGTTCGGGGCTGGACCGCCGGAGGTGGGCCGCCACCGGGGGCGGCCCACCGTCAACGCGGACCGGGCTCACCCGGTCACGTCGCTCGTCTCAGGCGATGTCCACGGCGACGTTGTTGCCGCTGAGGTTGTCGTTGAGGATGTCGTTGCAGACGATGTTGAGGGCGTTGGCGCCGCCGACCGGGGCCTGCGCGAGCAGGTTGCCGGCGAACGAGTCGCCACCGATGCCGCCGTTGGCCTCGGCGGAGCCGCCCGTGACGTTGCAGGAGCCCGAGTCCCGGCCCTCGTGGTCGTCGTGGCCGTGGCCACCCTCGGTGGCGGAGGCGAAGGGCGCGGCGGCCATGAGTCCGGCGGCGACGCCGAAACCCACGACACCCAGCTTCTTGATCACATGTACTCCTCGGAGAGCTTGTCGGGGGAGCGGGACACACCGGGTGGGTCCGCCCGTCGGGACGGGCAGGGACGCAGGGGGCGTATCCCCGAGCAGCCACCGCCACGGGTCCGGTGGGCCCGTGGGATGACGTCGGGGTCTCAACGAGGCGGTCACGGCGCGGTTACGCAGCGGATCTGAAAAGTCGATTCTGTGACGATCCGTGATCGCAGAGGGCTGATCGGCCACGCTGCGCATCACCCGTTCGGTGCCCTCGACCGTCAGCCGTTCGGTCGAGGCCGCCCGGTGGGAGCGGTGCCGGAGAGTCGCCACACCACCGGTTCAGGGGGTGTCTCGTCAACGGATCCACCGACGCTGCGCGTGAGGCGCCGGCCGGCGCAGGCTGCGTCGGGCGTGCGGGACGATGAGCGCGTCCCGGAGGAAGGTGGTGGGGGTGGGCCAGGCCCTGCGCGAGCTCGTCGACGACGTGCTCGACCTGGAACGCATCGAGCGCGACATCTTCCGCGGCCGCAGCCCGCGCGAGTCCCTGTTGCGGGTGTTCGGCGGCCAGGTCGCCGGCCAGGCGATGGTCGCCGCCGGACGCACCGTCGACGACGACCGCGGCGTGCACTCGCTGCACGGCTACTTCCTGCGCCCCGGCGACCCGTTCGCGCCGATCGTCTACGAGGTCGACCGCACCCGCGACGTGCGTTCGTTCACCACGCGCCGGGTCACGGCCGTCCAGCACGGCGAGACCATCTTCACGATGTCGGCGTCGTTCCAGCGGCCCGAGGACGGCGTCGAGCACCAGGCGCCGATGCCGGAGACGCCCGGCCCGGAGGGCCTGCACCGGCGCGACATGCCGCCCGTGCCGCGGGACGAGCCGGCCTTCACCACCACGGGCCGGGCGCTCACCTGGCCGCTCGACGTGCGCTACGTCGACCACGCGCCGTGGGACGAGACCGCGGACCGCGACGCGCGCAACCGGGTCTGGGTGCGGGCCGACGGCGAGCTGCCGGACCCGGAGGAGGCCGGGGGCCGCCTGCTCCACGTCTGCGTGCTGACCTACGCCAGCGACCTCACGCTGCTCGAGGCCGCGGTGTTCCCGCACGTCGTCGGCGGGGCGTCGTCCGGGCAGGTCAGCCTCGCCAGCCTCGACCACGCCGTCTGGTTCCACCGCCCGTTCCGCGCCGACGAGTGGCTGCTCTACGTGCAGGAGTCGCCGAGCGCCGGCGGGGGCCGGGGTCTCGCCGCCGGGCGCTTCTACACCCGCGACGGGGTGCTCGTGGCCTCCGTCGTGCAGGAGGGGCTCATCCGCCGTCGCCCGTCGTAGGGATGCGCCACCGTCAGGCCGGCACGGCCTCGGGCGACCGGTCCTGGGCTCCGCCGTTCTGCTCCGACGCCTCCTCCGGCGTGGGCGTGGCGGCCGCGTCGGCGGCGCGGCCGAAGAGCTCGAAGTCCGCGGGCTCGAAGCGGCGGGTCCGCCACCAGTACCGCACGGTGAAGCCCGGCCAGATCATCCGGTTGACCCCGGCGGCGTCGAGGTACCAGCTCGTGCACCCGCCCCGGGTCCAGATGCCCCGGCGCAGGCGGCGCTGGACGGCGGCGTTGCTGCGCTGCTGCACCTCGGCGCGCACGTCGAGCCCGCCCATGCCGGTGGCGTGCACCGCCGTGATCGCCTGGGCGACGTAGCGCGTCTGGCACTCGATCATGAAGACCACCGAGTTGTGGCCGAGGCCGGTGTTGGGCCCGAGCAGGAGGAACAGGTTCGGGAAGTCCGAGACCGTCATCCCCAGGTGCGTGGCCATCCCGTGCTCGGCCCAGACCTGCCGCAGCGTGCGCCCGGCGCGGCCGGTGATCTCCAGGCGGTCCATGGCGTCGGTGACGTGGAAGCCGGTGCCGTAGACGATGACGTCGACCGCGCGCTCGGTGCCGTCGCCGTCGACGATCGACCCGGGCCGGACCTCCTGCACCCCGCCCGTGATCACCTCGACGTCCGGCCGCGCGAGGGCGGGGTAGTAGTCGTTGGAGACCAGCACCCGCTTGCAGCCGATCGAGTAGTCCGGCGTCAGCCGGGCGGCCAGGTCGGGGTCCCCGACCGAGCGTTCGATGTGCCGGGCCACCAGCGCCTCGATCGGCTTGAGGGCCGCCGGGTGGGCGTGGAAGGCGACCGCGCGGGACTCGAGCGCGGCGTACATCGCGGCCCGGTAGGCGCGGTGCGCGCGCGGGTGGCGGGCGAAGAAGCGGCGGCGGCGCGGCGAGAGCGGCTCGTCGTTCTTCGGCAGCACCCAGGCCGGCGTGCGCTGGTAGAGCTGCACCTCGGCGGCGACGCGGGCGATCTCCGGCACGAACTGGATCGCGCTGGCCCCGGTGCCGATCACCGCGACGCGCCGGCCGCGCAGGTCGACGTCGTGGTCCCACCGCGCGGAGTGGAACGCCGGGCCCGCGAACGTCGCCGCGCCGGGCAGGTCCGGGACGTGCGGCAGGTGCAGCGCGCCCGTCCCGGCGACGAGGAAGCGGGCGCGCCACGTCGTACCGCCGCGGGTGTGCACCGCCCAGGTGCGGTCCTGCTCGTCCCACGTCGCGCCGGTCATCTCCTGGCCGAAGCGGACGTGGCGGCGCAGGTCGTGGTCGTCGGCGAGCCGCTCGAGGTAGTCGCGGATCTCCGGCTGCGGCGAGTACGACCGCGACCAGTCGGGGTTCGGGACGTCGGAGAGCGAGTACATGTGCGACGGGATGTCGCACGCGCAGCCGGGATAGGTGTTGTCGCGCCACGTGCCGCCCAGCGCGTCGGCCTTCTCCAGCAGCACGACGTCGGTGACGCCGGCCCGCCGCAGCGCGAGGAGCTGCCCGAGGCCGGCGAACCCGGACCCGACGACGACGACCTCGTGGGTGGTCTCAGGCGCCGACACGGGCGGACTCCTCCTCCTGCGGGATCACGGTGGTCAGCTCGCCGGCGGGCGCGTCGAGCAGCCCGGCGAGGTGGGCGGCGACCTCCGTCGCCCGCTCGAGGTTGATCATGTGCCCGGCGCCGGGCAGCAGCACCATCCGCGCGTCCGGCAGCTCGCCGGCGATCCCGCGGGCGTGGTGCTGCGGGCAGAGGCGGTCGCGGTCGCCCACGAGCACGACGGCCGGCACGGCCCGCAGGGCGTCGAGGGCCTCGCGCCGGCGGTGCTCGCCGATCGACAGGCGGAACGCGGCGACGCTCGGCGGGTGGGCGGCCAGGGCCTGCTCGGCGACCGAGAGCACGTCGGCCGGCCGGGGGTGGCGCCCGAACACCAGCGCCCGCACGCTCGGGGCCAGCAGCGTGGCGCGGGTGCGGGGACGGGGGCCGCCGGCGCGGCCGACGTCGCCGATCTCGCCGGCCGGGGCGCGGTGGCCCAGGCGCGCCATGAGGGGGACGAGGACGTGCTCGCCGCGCGCCACGAGGCGCCCGCGCCGTCCCGAGAGCCCGAGGTCGAGCTGGTCCATGTCGTCGCTGGCGGTGGCGACGAAGGCGATCCCGACGACCCGCTCGGCCACCAGCCGCGGATGGCGCTCGGCCAGGGCCATGAGCGTCATGCCCCCCATGGAGTGGCCGGCGATCACGAGCGGGCCGTCGGGGACGCGCTCGGCGATGAGCGCGGCCAGGTCGTCGGCGGCGGTGCCGATGGTCGCGGTGCCGTCCGCGGCCGCGTCCGAGCCGCCGTGGCCGCGGTGGTCGTAGCGCAGGATCCGCGTCGTCACCCCGCCGCGGCGCAGCTCGTCGACGACGCGGTCCCACGACCGCAGGTCCTGCGACCAGCCGTGCACCAGCAGGAGGGTGGGCGCGCCGTCGGACGATCCGGACTCGGCGACGCGCAGCCGCGTCCCGTCCGGCGTGGTGAACCGGTCGACGTCCTCGCGCACGACGTGCCCCTTCCCCGACGGCCAGTGCCTAACGCTCTCCCAGCAGGAACGACTTCCGCCACCACGTCATGCCCGGGTGCCCGACCAGACCCGCCTCGTCGAGGAACGGGACGATCTTCTCGCCGGCCCACCGGATCATCTCGTGGTGGTGCGGGTTGGCCAGCGCGGCGCGGCGGCCCTCGGCGGGGTCGATGCCGACCGACGCGTAGACCTTCGGGTTGATCAGGCTGCGCACCACGAACATCGAGATGAACGCGATGATGAAGCGCTGGTAAGCCTTCTCGGTGCGCGAGATCGTCGCCATCCCGCGGGTGACCTCGTCGCGGGCGAAGGAGACGTGGCGCGCCTCCTCCATGATGTGGATGCGGTTGACCTGGCGCATCAGGGGCTGGACGCGGTCGTCGTTCGCCTGCTCGCGCTGCAGCCGGTCGAGCACCTCCTCGGCCACGAGGATCGCGCCGTAGGCGGCCGGACCCCGGCTGACCACCGAGAAGAGCTTGCCGAGCTGGCGGACCGACTCGCGCGGGCCGTAGGGGTCGACGCCGGCGGTGGCCACCATGCGCGCGAACATCTGCGAGTGGCGGCACTCGTCGGCGACCTCGGTGAGCGCGTACTGGGCGCGCGGCGAGGTCGGGTCCTCGGCGTAGAAGTCCTTGAGCAGGCGCTGCATGAGCAGCACTTCGAACCACAGCCCGACGCTCGCGACGCTGCAGGCCTCGTGCTTGCCCAGCTCCACCCGCTGCTCGGGCGTGAGGCGCTCCCAGAGCTCGGTGCCGTAGAGCGAGACCCGGTGCTCGGGCACCCAGATCGCGTCCTCGACCAGCGGGGCGTCCCAGTCGATGTCCACCGACGGGTCGTAGGCCTTCTTCGCGGAGGACTTGAGGAGCCGCTGGGCCGTGGCGTGGTGGTCCGGGCTCGTCCGCCCGGTCGTCGGCTCTGCCGTGGGGGCGCTCATGCTGGTGGTCCTCCTGGATCGAGACCGGTGAGGCGCGGTAGGCCGTACTCCGGGTAAGCCGCACCTGGTGTACGTCTTACCGCTGGTAACTGTAACTGGTGGTAGCCTGCGGAGCCGTGCCGGACGATGTCAAGCCACGAGCCGCATCCAGCCCCGTCCGTGACGGGCGTCGCACGCGGTGGGAGAAGCACCGGGCCGAGCGACGGGCCGAGTTCGTCGAGGCGGCGATGCGCGTGCTCGCCGACGTCGGGCCCGACTTCGGCATCGAGCAGGTCGCGGTCGAGGCGGGCGTCACCAAGCCGGTGCTCTACCGGCACTTCTCGGACAAGGCCGACCTCGTCGAGGCGATGGGCGAGCGGGCCACCGAGATCCTGCTCGACCGGCTGATCCCCGCGCTCAACAGCGAGGAGGCGCCGCTCCCGCGCATCCGCAAGTCGATCGACGCCTTCTTCGGGACGCTCGACGACTACCCGAACCTCTACTGGGTCCTGGCGCGGCACACCCCGATCGACGGCCGCGGCTCCGACGTCGTGCGCGAGGACAAGGAGATCATCGCGACGGCGCTCTCGGCGCTGCTCGGCGACTACCTCCGGGCCTTCGGGCTCGACTCCGGCCCGGCGGAACCGTGGGCCTACGGGGTCGTCGGCTTCGTCCAGAACACGGCGGAGTGGTGGCTGGACCGCCGCTCCATGAGCCGGGAGAGCGTCACCGAGTACCTCACCGTGCTGGTGTGGGCGGCCATCGACGGCTTCGCCCGCGAGCACGGGGTCACCATCGACCCCAACGTGCCCCTGGAGATCAACAAGGTGGTCCAGTTGCGGTCGGGCGACGACCGGGGCGCCGTGCCGCGGCCCGGGGACGGTCGAGCAGGCGGCCGTGTCGGTCAGTAGGCGAACACCGATCGAGCAGTGAGGAGCCCCGAGCGATGACGCCAGCGGCAACACCCGAGCACGACGGAACGCACGACCAGCACGACCACGACCACCACGACGAGGACGGGTACCGGGGCGCGGCGACGCTCGCCGTCGACGGCGCGGAGGACGCCGTCGACCTGGTGCTCGTCGGTCACTTCGAGCCGCTCGACGGGCGCTACCACTGGTACGGGCGCGTGGCCGCCCACGCCGACCTGGACGCCGCCCTGGGCGGGGCGAAGCGCCCGGCGCGGGTGACGACGCCGGTGGGGGCCGCCGACGGCGAGCTCTCCGACGTCGACCCGTGGGGCCGCTACCGGCTCGCGGGCGTCTCGACCCCGCCGTTCGCGGTGGAGTCGGCCGGCGTGCCCGCCGCCGACACCGTCGGGGCGCTCTGATGGCCGCCGCCGGAGGCGGGCGCTACGCGCGGGCGGAGGCCGAGCGCGAGGCCGTGGCCCACGGCCTGTCCCTCGACACCGTCCTGGCCGTCGCCACCCCGGAGCGCGCCGTGCGCGTGATCTCCGACCTGCTCGGTCCCACGGTGACGTTCGGGCCGGTGCCGGCGGGGCCGCACGACATGGCCAGCGCCGAGGCCACCGGGACCGTGGGGACGCTGACCGGGCGGCGCGAGGGCGTCACGCGGGTGGTGGTCCGCGTGCCCGTGGCCCTCGACCTCACGGTCACCATCGGCTCGCGGCGCATCCCCGCCGAGGTCGACCTCGTCGTCCGCGTCGGGCTCACGGGCCGGGCGGTCGCGGGCGCGGTCGAGATCGACGTCGACCCGATCGCGCCGGAGGACGTCGACGCCGACATCCGCACGCGCGGGGTCGGCGGGGTGTTCCTGCGCCGGCTCGGCGACCTCGAGGCCGAGGTGCGCCACCACGTCGGCGTCTGGGCCTCGACGCTGCTGGCGACCCCCGAGGCGATCGAGGAGTGCCGGATCGCGATCTGACCGCCCACGTGAGCGATCTCTGGGCCCATGGGCCCGGAGATCGCTCACGTGGTCAGGGGCGGGAGAGCTTCACCAGCTCGTCGCGGTCGACGACCTTGACCCGCGGGCGCCCGGAGGGCTCACCGCGCCCGCGCTCGTGGGCGTCGATGGCCGCCCAGCCCTCCTGGTCGACGAGGTCGGGGCAGCGCTCGCGCAGCCACGCCTCGACCTCGTCGGGCGAGTGCTCGCGCGGCTCCCGCGCCGCGAGGTCCGCCACGACGTGGCGGACGGTCTCGTTGGCGTCCTTCTTGTTGGTGCCGATGATCCCGGTGGGCCCGCGCTTGATCCAGCCGACGACGTACTCCCTGCCGTGGTCACCGTCGCGGTCGGTGACCCGGCCCTCGGTGTTCGGCACGGTGCCCGACGCCTCGTCGAAGGGCAGGCCGGGCAGCTCCACGCCGCGGTAGCCCACGGCGCGCAGCACCAGCCCGGTCGCCACCGTCTCCCGCTCGCCGGTGTCGACCGCGCGCACGCGCCCGTCCTCGCCGGTCTCGAGCCGGTTGATCCCCAGCACGATCTCCTCGACCCGCCCGTCGCCGCGGATCTCCACCGGCGAGCGCAGGAACCGGAACGCCATGCGGTGGCGCGCGGCGGCGTCGGGGCCCTGCTCGGCGAAGCGGCGCAGGATCTCGAGGTTGCGCCGCGTGCCCTTGCTCAGAGCGGGGTCGTCGGCGATGCCCGCGGGCACCTGCTCGGGGTCGACCACCACGGTCAGGTCGTCGATGTCGGCGAGCTCGCGCAGCTCGGTGGTGGTGAACGAGGCCTCGATCGGCCCGCGCCGCCCGCACACCAGCGCCTCGCGCACCGACGACGCGGCGAGGGCCTCGACGGCGTGGTCGGCGGTGTCGGTGGCGCGCAGGTCGGCCTCGGGCAGCAGGAGCATCCGCGCCACGTCGAGCGCCACGTTGCCGGCGCCGATCACCACCGCCCGTTCGCTGTCCAGGGGCGGCTCGAGGTGGACGAAGTCGGGGTGGCCGTTGTACCAACCGACGAAGTCGACCGAGGCGACGCTGCCGGGAAGGTCCTCGCCGGGAATGCCCAGGCGGCGCTCGGTCTGCGAGCCCACCGCGTACACGATCGCGTCGTAGCGCTCGAGCAGCTCCTCGCGCGTCACGTCGGTGGGCCCCGCGCCGAGGGTCACCAGGCCGAAGAAGCGGAACCCCTCGCGCGCGGCGGTCTTGTCGTACTGCGAGCTCACCGACTTGATCTTCGGGTGGTCCGGGGCGACGCCCGCGCGGACCAGGCCCCACGGGGTGGCGAGCCGGTCGAACATGTCCACCCGCACGTCGGGCCCACCGGCCGCTCCCGCGTCGAGGAGCGAAGCCGCGGCGTAGAAGCCCGCCGGCCCGGAACCGACGACGGCGACGTGGTGGGGTCGCGTCGTGTGATTCTCCACCCGGGCATCGTGGCCCACCCGGCCGCAGCCCGCACCCGTCCGCCGGTGTGGCCACTGCCGACCGCAGTCGCCCGCTGCCACGGTGACCGCCGCCACGCCCGGGTACGACACGCCGACGACAGGGTGATCCCGAGCCGTGGCGTGGCCTCGTCCCGCCTCGGTCGAGTGGTCACTCCATGGGATTCCCGAGCGCGAATTCCGGCCCCGAGCAGGGCTAGCGTCTCCAGCGATGATCAGCGAAGAGCTCGGCGGCGCGCAGCCGACCACGGCGGGGACGCCGTGGCGGCGTGGGCTCGACGTGTTCGACGACTACGCCGGTGGTGGCGTGCTGTCCGAGGAGCTCGCGGACGACCTCGTCGACGAGCTGGTCGCCGGTCCGCGGCCCCGCCGCACCCGGCGCGCCCCCGGCGGCCCCCACCCCACCGGGCGTCCCGG
>CADCTH010000307.1 GCA_902805495.1 uncultured Actinomycetospora sp. | reverse complement strand
GGCGGCATCGGGGGGCGACCCGGCGGGCCGGAGCGGCGCGGCGGGACGGGACGGGACGGCCAGGGAACCGCGGCACCGATCGCGTCGACGAGCGGCCGGACCGCGGCGTGGATGCGGCGCGCGGACTCGGCGTGGTCGTCGACGCCGCCCTGCACGGGGTCCGGGATCGCGTCGTCCTCGGCGTCGACCGGCGCACCCTGACCCCGCTGCGCGAGCGCGGCGGCGACGAGGGCGTGCGCGCGGTCGCGGGGGTCGGCGGGCAGGGCCGCATGCGCGGCGGGGTCCATGCTGCCGAGCAGCCGTGCGAACTCGGGCAGGGTGAACGTGCTGCGCAACGCCCGGGGCTCCAGCTCGAGCACGGCCGAGCGGTGCGAGCGGCTGACGGTGAGCACGAGGTCGGCCAGCTCGACGTCGCGCGCGGGCAGCTGGCGGCCCCGGAACGCCGCGACGTCGGGGTGGTTGGCGAGCGGACCGAGCTGGGCCCGCGAGAGCGGGTGCATCTCCGACCCCACGACCGCGCCGGTGCCGCCGCTGGCCACGTCGAACCACGACGCCCACCGCGGGCCGAGGCGCGTCTCGAGCAGCAGGCGGGTGTGGAAGAGGGCGAACGGCGACCGGCAGATGTTGCCGGTGCAGACGAAGAGGAGCCGGAAACGCCGCGGCGTCGCCTCTCCCCGACCGTCCATACCGCTGATCGTCGCAGTCCGTGGCCGTCGGCGCGAGTGATCGGCGCCGCCGACCTGCGCGTCCCCTCGCCGGGGGGACGAGGTCACGGCCACCGGGCGGGACCAGGGCACCCGTCCGGGCTGTCGGCGTCAGCGCACCTGGCGCGCGAACGACTCGAGGTCGAGCACCATGCGGGCCACGCGCAGCGCGGTGACGACGGCGTCGACCTCCACGGCGGGCGCGGCGCGCTCCTCGGCGTCCAGGCGCTCCAGCAGCCCCGCCGCGTCGGTGTGCAGTGTGCCCGCGAGGTCGGCGGCGCCCAGGAGCGTCTCGCCCTCCAGCCGGTCGTCGGCGGACCACCCCGCGTCGGGGACGCCCGTGGCCACCAGCTAGACCGCGCGGACGAGGGCCCGCTGCTCGGGCTCCTGCGGGTCGTCCTCGAGCTCGACGAGGCGCTCGAGGAGCGTGTCCACGGCGTCGACGAGGTCGGCGGCCGGGGCCCCCGCGCCGCGCCAGAACACCGCGGGCGGGACGACCCCCTCGGGGCTGCGCGGGGCGGGGATCGAGGGGCGCTCGGGCTCGAGGCGGGCGCGCGCCTCGCGCAGGCGAGCGCTCAGCGGGCCGCCCGAGGTGTCGTGGGGCACGGCGACGGGACCGGCGACCGGCCGCTCGGCGGTCGGCGCCGGGGCGTCGCTGGGTGATGGCATCGCGGCGTCGGTCGACAACGGCGCTCCTTCTCGGGCAGGGACGTGTCGCGACCGGGTACGTCGGAGGCGCCGGGACGGCGACACGGGGTCACCCGGTGGATCGTCCGCGACAGCGTGACGCGTTGCGCGCGGTCGACGGAACAGCCCGTTCGGGGGATCTCCTTCACTCCGTGGGTCGCTCGTCCGCACCGAGGGGCGCCGAGGGGACGCATGCACTGAGCCATCGGGACCCTCCGCCCCGAGCGTCACCGGACGCGCACGCGCGGGCCCGACGGCACGCCCCGGCTCGTGCGCGCCATGAGCGCCCGGCGGCTCGCGTACGCGTCGCGGCCGCTCCGGCGGCTGACGATCACGGCGCCGACGACCAGGAGGCCGTTGACCGCCCCCATCGCGAGCATCGCCACCTCCAGCGCCCGCTCGCCGGTGAACAGGTCGGCGGCCTCCGGCGCCTCGAGCGCGCCGCCGTAGGGCGCCGGGCCCGGAGCCGGCGCGGGGTCGGCCGCGAGCGCACCCGGGGCGAGCAGGAACAGGGCGCCGAGCACCAGGGTCAGCGTCGCGAGGGCCCGGCCGACCCCGCCCCGTACCCGACCACGTCCACCCATGTCGCCGCCCCTCGCGGACCCCGGTGGGTCCTCGGGCGGTCATCGGGACGTGACGCTCGTCTCGTTACCGACACGGAGCCACACGGGACGACACACCGGAGATCGTGACCGGGTCGTGACCGACGGCGCCGGAAGTGTCCGGATCGTCGCGTTCCCGCAGGCCAGCGTGCGGGAGGGCCAGCGGGCGGGTGGGTCAGCGGGCGCGAGGGTCAGACGCGCTCGAGGTACTCGTCGACGGTCTGGCGGTACTCGTCCTCGCCCACCTCGCGGCCCAGCAGGCGGCCGGCGAGCCGGCGCGACAGGCGCGCGACGTCGGGCTGCAGGTCCGAGCTGACCGACGAGCGCTGGTTCGCGAGCTCCTCGCGACCCTCGGCCACGATGCGGGCGGCCTCGTCGCGGGCGTTGGCCAGGACCTCGTCGCTGCGGCGCTGGCCCTCCTCGCGGGCGGCGTCGCGGATGCGCGTCGCCTCGTCGCGGGCCTCGCCGATGCGGGCGCGGTCCTCGGCGTGCTCGCCGCCGGCCTCGGCGCGGGCCTGCTCGGCGCGCTCGAAGCCGCCCTCGATGCGGTCGTGGCGCTCGCCGTAGACCTTCTCCAGGCGCGGGATCAGCACGCGGCTCATGACGAGGTAGAGCGCGCCGAACGCGACCATCCCGATCACGATCTCGTGCCAGATCGGGGTGAGCACGAAGTAGCCACTCGCCAGGGTCATCGCCGGCTGCACCGCCCGTCGGTTCGTCGTCGCAGGTCACACAGCACCGCGCTCGGGTCCCCCCGGTGCGGGCGCTCGCGCACAGTCTGTCCGATCTCCGCGCACGCGGCGACCCCGGGTCGGGTCGGCATCCCCGCGACCCCTGCCCGCGACCCTCGCGACGCCCCCGCACGCGGGGGTCCTAGGGTGCCGCCGTGGGTGACTACAAGCTGGTGGCGGTCGGTACGGACGGGTCCTCCTCGGCCACCGCGGCCGTCACGCGGGCCGGCCAGATCGCGGCGGACGCGGGCGCCAAGCTGCTCATCGTCTGCGCGTACGAGCGCGCGCGGTCGGCGGGCGGGCGCGACCAGGCCGAGGCCGAGCGCGCGCTCGGCGACGAGGCCTACAAGGTCGTCGGCGCCAACCCGGCCGAGGAGACGCTGCGCGACGCGCGCGACGTTGCGCGCCGGGCGGGCGCCGAGGAGGTCAACACCGTGGCCGTCGAGGGCGAGCCGGTGAAGGCCATCTGCGACAAGGTCGAGCTGCACCACGCCGACCTCCTCGTGGTGGGCAACAAGGGGCTGGCGAGCTTCGCCGGCCGCCTGCTCGGATCGGTGCCCGCGGAGGTGTCGCGGCGCTCGCCGACCGACGTCCTCATCGTGCACACGACCTGAGGCGGCCGCCCTAGTGTCCTGAGTCGGAAGTTCCGCATCGGTTGTTAGCGTGGGGTATGGCTCGTGGACCACAGCCGACATCGATCGATCTGTCCGACGATGAGCGCGAGCAGCTGACCTCGTGGTCACGGCGGCGGACCAGCGCGG
>CADCTH010000306.1 GCA_902805495.1 uncultured Actinomycetospora sp. | reverse complement strand
GTCAGGTGAAGCGGAGGCGGTGCAGGGCGCGGACCTCGTCGTCGAACGGCGGCACCGGTCCCGTCACGCGCACGCCCGGGGCGACCTCGGAGATCGACAGCGGACGCACCGGCGCCGGCGGGGCGCCGAGCTCCGCGAGCCAGCCCGTGAGCTGCGCCGCGGAGCTCGCGTAGACGATCGGCCCGAGCCCGACCCAGCCGTGCGCGGCCGCGCACATCGGGCAGTGCTCGCCGGAGGTGTAGACGGTGCTCGCCGCCCGCTCGGCCGGCGTCATCTCCGCCGCCGCCCACCGGGCGAGCGCGAACTCCGGGTGCCGGGTCGCATCGCCGCCCGCGACGCGGTTGTGGTCCTCGCCCCGCACCCGGCCGTCGGGCCCGACGAGCACCGAGCCGAACGGCTCGTCGCCCGCTCCGAGTGCCTCGGCGGCCAGCTCGACGCAGCGGCGCAGGTGGGCGCGGTCGTCGTCCCCGATCACGGGCCCGATCGTGCCACCCGCCGGGGGGTCAGAGCCGGAACTGGCCGAGCTCCGCCGCCAGGGCCTCCGGCGGGTCGTGCAGCTCGACGCGCGCCTCGCGCGCCAGGCACCGGATGCGGAGCCGCGCGAGCACGCGGGCGAGGCCGGCGTCGCAGTGGTCGAGCCCGGAGAGGTCGATGACGAGCTCGGTGCGCGCCTGGCGCTCGATCTCGGTGGCCAGCGCGCGCAGGCGCTCGCGGCCCGCCCGGTCGAACCGCCCGCGCAGGGCGAGGGCCACGCAGCCGGGGCCGTAGCGGCGCACGCCGACCGCGGCCCGGCGATTGCCGGTGCTCGCGGGCTCGGCCTGCAGGACGGCCTCCGCGACCGCGGCACGGCGGCGCTCGGCCAGATCGGCGGGCAGGTCGACGTCGGCGATGCGCGCCCGGACCGGCGCTTCGGAGTCGATGGTCATCGGGCCCTCCTCGTGCGACCGCGGGCAGCCACCCCGAGGAGGGGCGTTCCGCTCGATCCGTCGCGGCGTGGAGGTCTCAACCGCAGCTGTGACGGGCAGGTTACCCGCTGCGACGGGCCGGCGCACGGAACCGTCCGCACGGGCCTCACCCCGCACCTCGCGGTCCGGAGCGGAAACGGTCGCCGTCGATCTCGAGCAGCAGCGCCGCGAGCTCGCGGCGCAACTGCAGGATCCGGGCCGCGCGCCGTGGGTCCGCGGGGCGCTGCCGCTCGGCCTGCACGGCGTCGAGGATGGCGAACGCCTGCTCGAAGCACGGGTCGAGCGCGGCGTCGACGTGCTGCCGCCAGGCGGCGGAGTCGGCGCTCGACGCGGCCCGCCGGTCGGGAGGGTCGTGGGACTCGGTCATGCCGCTGCTCCGGGGAGGCGGCGCGCCCGGCGTGGAGCGCGCGTGGCTGGTCTGGCCACCGCCACAGGTCTCGAGCGGTCGTGCGACGGGCACGGACCCGTCAGGAGATGCGGGCCGCCGACCCGCCCTCGCACGGACTGGTACCCGGGCCGGCGGGGATGACATGCCTCTCGGCCAATCGTAGCAAATGGGACGCGAACCCATCAGGGGCCCGTGCGGCGGTGCGGGCGCTCGTGGCCACGGGGTGGGCGGGATCGCGCACCGCGCGCAGGCCCGCCTCGTCGAGACGGCGCACCAGGGCCACGTCCTCCCCCGACGCCAGCGGCGGGAAGCCCCCGACCCCGCGGTAGGCGCGCGCGGCGACACCGAGGCTCGCGCCGTGCACGTGACGGTGCCGGTCGCCCGCGGCCCGGTCCGCGTAGGCGGCGCGGTGGCGGGCCCGCACCGGCGCGGGCAGGCCCGACCCGTCGGCCAACTCGACCGTGCCCACCCACGCGTCGGCGCCCGCGTCCCGGGCGTCGAGCTGCCCGGCGAGCCAGTCCGGCGGGACCACGGAGTCGGCGTCCGTGGTCGCCAGCCACGTCGCCGGACCCGACAGCAGCAGCTCCGCGCCCGCCGCCCGCGCCCGTCCGACGTTGTGCGCGGCCACCCGGAGGTCGCCGACGCGGTGGCGGCGCGCGAGCGCCTCGGTGCCGTCGGAGCAGTCGTCGGCGACGACCACGACGCACACCCGGGCCCGGTCCGCGACGGCGCGCGCGGCGTCCCGCAGCCCCGCGAGGCAGTCCGCGAGCAGCTCCTCCTCGTCGTGCGCGGGGACGACGACACCGATCAGGGGCGTGCTCACCGCAGCCCTGTCTCCTCGGCCACCGACCGCGCCTCCGGGGGCACGCGCGCGTAGACCTCGAGGCGGAAGTCGCCCTCGTCGTGACGCACCGTGCGGGCGAAGGCCGGGCGGGCGGCCAGCTCGTCGTGCACCTGCGCGCCCTCGACGGGGTACTCCGGCGCCTCGCGCAGCCAGTGCACGGCGACGAGGTGGCCGCCCGCGCGCAGGCGGTCCTCGAGCGCGCGCCAGAACGTCTCGCGGTCGTCGGCGTCGAGGTAGTAGACGAGCTCCGAGACGACGACGAGGTCGAAGGTGCCCTCGGGCGTGCGCGCGGGCAGCGCGGCCTGCTCGACGCCGACGTGGTCGTGGCCGGCGAGCCGCGCGCGCGCCGTCTCCACCGCCCGCGCGACGGGGTCCCAGCTGACGAGCTCGTCGCAGCGCGCGGCGAGACCCGCGGTCAGCGCCCCGCCGGCGCAGCCGGGCTCGAAGGCCCGCGCGTAGCGCTCGCGGGGCAGCGCGGCGAGCACGCAGGCGCGCTTGCGCTCCTCGTACCAGCCGTGCTCGATGCCCCACGGGTCGTCCTCGCGGGCGTAGATGTCGTCGAAGTGCTCGGGGGGCAGGCTCACCGGGGCCCCCAGACGATCTCCGCGTCGCGCCGGAAGCGCGCCAGCACGGGCTCGGCGAGGATCACCGCGTCCCGCGGGTCGGGCGACAGCGGCGCGATCTGGGTGGTGAAGCAGGCGATCGCCGTGGCCTTCGCGCGGACCGCGCCCGCGGGCAGGAGCAGGCGGCGGGCCCCGTCGAACGACACCGCGCCCGGGCGGGCCCAGTGCCACAGCC
>CADCTH010000305.1 GCA_902805495.1 uncultured Actinomycetospora sp. | reverse complement strand
GCGGCGGGCGGGGTGTGCGCGGCCGCGGTGCAGCTCGGCACGGCGGCGGGAGCGCGGGTGATCGCCGTGGAGGGCGACGAGGACAAGGCGGCGGTGGCCCGGACGCTGGGCGCCGACGAGGTGCTGGTGGCGCCGGACGACGTGGTCGCCGCGGTCCGCGAGCTCACCGACGGACGCGGCGCCGACGTGGTCTACGACCCGGTGGGCGGCGACTCCTTCGACGCCGCACGCCGGGCGGTGGCGTGGGAGGGCCGGCTGCTGGTGATCGGCTTCGCCGGCGGCCGGATCGCCGACGCCCCCACGAACCACGCGCTGGTGAAGAACTACTCGGTGATCGGCGTGCACTGGGCTGCGTACCGCCAGCGGTCACCCGAGCTGGTCGTCGCCTGGCAGCGCGAGCTCGAGGCCCTGTGGGCCCGGCGGGCGATCGACCCGCTGGTCGGCGCGGAGTACGCCTTCGACGACCTGCCCGTGGCTCTCACCGAGCTGGCCGCGCGGCGCACCACCGGCCGCGTCGTCCTGCTCGCGGGTTAGGTCGCCAGCCCCGCCGCGAGCGAGCGGGACACCCGGCGCCGCAGCCACACCTTCCGGGTGCCGTCGGCTTAGAGCAGCGTGCGGGCGAGCTCCCAGCCGCCGAACTCGGCGCGGATGCCGAGCTGGACGGTGGCCGAGATGCGCGTGACGTCGGGGGGAAGGCGGACGGGCTGGTACTCCCAGTCACCGTCCACCACGGGTGCGCCGACGAGCACACCCCCGTCGCGCGAACCAGCGTCGTTCACGAGCCGACCACCTCCGGGACACCTGACGGAAGCCGGGATCCACCGTACGCAGGCGGGTGCGCTTCGCGCATGTGAGCAGTTCGTGGTGCTGGAGCACCGATTTCTGCTCACGAGCCCGGAGGGCACCAGGGCGGGAGGTCCGGCTCGTCGGGGTCCTCGTCGGGGGTGGGGGAGCTGACGTCGTCGAGGGCCATGCGGATCGCCGGGGGCAGCACGAGCTCCTCGGCGGCCAGCGAGCCCAGCAGCTGCGCCCCGTCCCGGGCGCCGACCACCGGGGCCACGACCCCGGGACGGTCGCGCACCCAGGCCAGGGCGACGGCCAGCGGCGAGGTGCCCAGGCCGTGGGCGGCGGTGACCACGGCCTGGACGATGCGGGCCGTGCGCTCGGTGCGGTGGCGCCCCACGTACCCGGAGAGGTGCGCCGACGCGCCGCGGGAGTCGGCGGGCACGCCCTCGCGGTACTTGCCGGTGAGCACCCCGCGGCCCAGCGGGCCCCAGGGCAGCAGGCCCAGCCCGTGGTGCTCGGCGGCGGGCAGCACCTCGGTCTCCACCGAGCGGTCGAGCAGCGAGTACTCCGACTGCACCGACACCAGCGGCAGCGAGGTCAGGCTCTGCCGCACCGCCGCCGAGGCGACCTGCCAGCCGGCGTAGTTGGCGACCCCGGCGTAGCGGGCGCGCCCCGTGGTCAGCGCGACGTCGACGGCGGCGAGGGTCTCGTCGAGGGGCACGTCGTCGTCCCAGGCGTGGAGCTGCCACAGGTCGACGTAGTCGGTCTCCATGCGGTCGAGCGAGGCGTCCAGCGCCGTGAGCAGCGCCGCCCGCGACGCCCCGCCCCCGAACGGCCCGTCGTCGTGACGCGCGCCGGCCTTGGTGGCCACGACGACCTCGTTGCGCGGGATCACGTCGTCGAACAGCCCGCCCAGGATCCGCTCGGCCTCGCCGCCGCCGTAGACGTCGGCGGTGTCGACCAGCGTGCCGCCCGCGTCGAGGAAGGCGAGCAGCGACGCGCCCGCCTCGTCGGGGTCGGTGTCGCGTCCCCAGCTCATCGTGCCCAGGGCGAGCCGCGAGACCCGCAGCCCGCTCGTGCCCAGGCGTCGCTGCTCCACGGCGCCCGAGCTTACGAAGCCCCCACGGACGGGGGTCTGGCGGGCACGGGCGGACGGGCGCCTCGGGGCCGTGGTCTACCGTCACGCGCCGTGCAGGGCGCTCCGATGGGCTGGCTCGAGGCCGTGGTGCTGGGCATCGTGCAGGGACTGACCGAGTTCCTGCCGGTGTCCTCGTCGGCGCACCTGCGCATCACCTCGGCGTTCTTCTTCGGCAACGACGCGGGCGCGGCGTTCACCGCCGTCACCCAGCTCGGCACCGAGACCGCGGTGCTCATCTACTTCTTCTCCGACATCTGGCGCCTGCTCCGGGCCTGGTTCGCGGGCCTCGCCCGGCGCGAGGAGCGCGGTTACGACTACAAGCTCGCCTGGTACGTGATCCTCGGCTCGATCCCGATCGGCGTGCTCGGGCTGGCGTTCGAGGACGCGATCAAGGGCCCGGCCCGCAACCTCTACCTCAACGCCACCGTGCTGATCGTCTTCGCGCTCGTCCTGGCCGCGGCCGAGCGCTACGGCCGGCAGCGTCGCGGGCCCGACCAGCTCACGCTGCGCGACGGGATCGTCATGGGCTGCGCGCAGGCGATGGCGCTGATCCCGGGCGTGTCGCGCTCCGGCGGCACGATCACCGCGGGCCTGTTCCTGGGGCTCGAGCGCGCGGTCGCCGTGCGCTTCTCGTTCCTGCTCGCCCTGCCCGCGGTGTTCGCCTCCGGGCTGACCCAGATCCCCGACATCCTCGAGCCGAGCGCCGCGGACGTGCAGGGCAGCCTCGTCGTGGTCCCGAGCATCCCGCAGATGATCGTCGCGACGGTGATCGCGTTCGGTCTGGGCTACGCCTCGATCGCCTGGCTGCTGCGCTTCGTCGAGAACCACACGATCTACGTCTTCGTCTGGTACCGGGTCCTGCTGGGCCTCGTGGTGCTGCTCGCCGTCAGCAACGGGGTCGTCCCCGCCACTTGACCGGGTCGAGCTCCGCTTCGCTTCGTCTCCCACACGTAGTGTCGTGGCCGTGACCACGGTGATCCTCCTGCGACACGGGCGCTCGACGGCCAACGTCTCGGGCGTGCTCGCCGGCCGCACCGAGGGGGTGGGCCTCGACGACCACGGCCGCGCGCAGGCCGAGAAGCTGGTCGACCGCCTCGCCGAGCTGCCGCTGGCCGCGGTGGTGACCTCGCCCCTGCAGCGCTGCCGCGAGACCCTCGCCCCGCTGCTCGAGGCGCGCGGGCTCACCCCGACCGTCGACGAGGACCTCTCCGAGGTCGACTACGGCGACTGGACGGGGCGCAAGCTCTCCGAGCTGGGCGGGGAGGACCTCTGGAAGGTCGTCCAGGCCCACCCGTCGGCCGCGGTGTTCCCCGGCGGCGAGGGCCTCGCCGGCATGCAGTCGCGCGCCGTGGCCGCCATCCGGCGCCAGGCCGCCCGCATCGGCGCCGAGCACGGCGAGCGCGCGCTGTGGGTGGCGTGCAGCCACGGCGACGTGATCAAGGCCGCGGTGGCCGACGCGCTGGGCCTGCACCTCGACTCGTTCCAGCGGATCGTCGTCGACCCGTGCTCGGTCAGCGTCATCAGCTACACGCCCACGCGGCCCTTCGTCGTGCGGGTCAACGACACCGGCGGCGACCTGTCCGCGCTGGTCCCGAAGCCGGAGGAGGAGTCGGCGGCCGGCGACGACGCCACGGACCAGACGACGGCGTCCGACGACGCCGCCGTCCCGACGGCGGCCGCCGTCGGGGGGTCGACGGGCGTACCATGAGGAAGCCCTCGACGCCAGGTCTGCGTGCGCCGCGCGCACCGGCCCGGCGGCATCCCGCCCGGAGTCCTACGATCGAGAAGCCATGCCCAGGGTGATCCACGTCTTCCGCCAGCCCGACCGGTTCGTCGCCGGCACCGTCGGGCAGCCCGGCGAGCGCTCCTTCTACCTGCAGGCCACCGAGCAGGCCCGGAAGGTGAGCGTGCTGCTGGAGAAGCAGCAGGTCTCGGTGCTCTCCGAGCGCATCGGCACCCTGCTCGAGGAGGTCTCCCGCCGCTTCGGCGCCGACGTCCCCGTCACCGTGCCCGAGGACGAGGTCGACACCTCGCCGCTCGAGGTGCCGGTGGAGGAGGAGTTCCGCGTCGGCACCATGGGCCTGGGCTGGGACGCCGAGTCCCGCAACGTCGTGGTCGAGCTGCTCGCGGTCACCGAGGAGGAGGTCGACGAGTCGGTCGTGCTCGACGACACCGACGAGGGCCCCGACGCGCTGCGCGTGTTCCTCTCGCCGGCCGGGGCGCGGGCGTTCGCCACGCGCGCCGAGCGGGTCGTCGGCGCCGGGCGTCGCCTCTGCCCGCTGTGCACCCAGCCGCTCGACGCCGCCGGCCACGTCTGCCCGCGCCAGAACGGCTACCGCCGCGTCACCACCCCCGAGTAGGCGCGTGACCGAGACCCCGGACACGCTCGAGCTCCTCGTCCACGGCACCATCGAGATCCAGGGCCGTCTCACCGAGGCCTCGAACACCACCCTCCTCTGCGGGATCGCCGTCAACGGCGTCGAGGAGCTCTGCGTCTACAAGCCCGTGCGCGGCGAGCGCCCGCTGTGGGACTTCCCCGACGGCACCCTCGCCGGCCGCGAGGTGGCCACCTACCTGGTCAGCGAGGCCGCCGGCTTCGACGTCGTCCCGCCGACGGTGCTGCGCGACGGCCCCTTCGGGCCCGGCATGGTGCAGCGCTGGATCGAGGTCGACGAGGAGCGCGAGCTGGTCGACATCGTCGCGCCCAAGTCCGTCGGCAAGGGCTGGCGCACCGTGCTGCGCGCCCGCGGGTCCGACGGCGGCCCGGCGCTGCTCGTCCACGCCGACGACCCCGCGCTGCACCGCATGGCCGCCCTCGACGTGGTGGTCAACAACGCCGACCGCAAGGGCGGGCACGTCCTCGCCGGCGCCGACGGCGGCGTCTACGGCGTCGACCACGGCATCTGCCTGCACCGCGAGGAGAAGCTGCGCACGGTGCTGTGGGGCTGGGTCGGCGAGCCGCTGCCCGCGGAGATCGTCGAGAACCTGCGCCGGCTGCGTGCGGCCCTCTCGCCCGGGCACCCGAGCGGGCTCAACGACACGCTGCACGAGCACATCACGCGCGCCGAGGTCTCGGCGCTGCGCTCCCGGGTCGCGCGGCTGCTCGACGCCGGCGAGCTGCCCGCCCCCGGCGGCCGCTGGCCCCCGATCCCGTGGCCGGCCTTCTAGTCCCTGCTCGCCCTACCCCGAGGTCCTCCGTCGTGCCCACCCGCCGCGACCCCCGCTGGCCGCGCGACTTCCACCACCGCCGCACCAGCGGGCTCCTCGCGCCCGCCCAGGCCTGGGAGCTGCTGCGCTCGTTCCCGTCCCGCGCGGACCGCGCCGCGGCCCAGGTGCCGGTGGTCGACGCGTTGCCCCTGCCGCCCGCAGGGCCCGGGCGGATCGCGGTGACGTGGCTCGGCCACTCCTCGGCGCTGCTGCGCGTCGACGGGGTCACGCTGCTGGTCGACCGCGTGCTCGCCGGCGGCATCCCCGGCGCCCGGCGCCGCCTCACCGCGCCGCCGCTGACCCCCGAGCAGCTGCCCCGGATCGACGCGCTGCTCATCAGCCACGACCACTTCGACCACCTCGACATGCCCACCCTGCGGCGGCTGCCGCGCACGACGCGGGTGCTGGCCGGGGCGGGCAGCGCGCCGTGGTTCGCCCGGCGCGGGTTCACCGACGTCACCGAGCTGGACTGGTGGGAGTCGGTGCCGGTGGGCACCACGACCGTCGAGTTCGTGCCCGCCCACCACTGGTCGCGGCGCAGCCCCTTCGACACCTGCCGGCGGCTCTGGGGCGGCTGGGTGGTCACCGGGGCGGACGGGCGCGGCGTCGTGCACGCGGGCGACACCGGCGCGGGGCCCTTCCACGCCCGCATCGGCGCACGGCACCGCGACGTGGCGGTCGCCGTCCTGCCCGTCGGGGCCTACGCGCCGCGCCCGCTGCTGCGGGGCGTGCACATGGACCCCGCCGAGGCCGTCCGGGTCGCGGACGACCTCGGCGCCCGCCGCGTGGTGCCCGTGCACTGGGGCACGTTCGTGCTCTCCGGCGAGCCCGTGCTCGAGCCGCTGGAGCGCGTCCGCGCCGAGTGGGCCCGTGCCGGCCGCGACCCCGACGACCTGTGGGACCTGCCGATCGGCGGGACGGGCGTGCTGTGAGCGGTCCCGTCGTCCCCCCGCGCCGGTCGGGCCGCGCGCTCGTCGTGTTCGGCGTCGCGGTCCTCGCCTACGTCGCCGCGGTGCTCGGGCGCTCGTCGCTCGCCGCCACGGGCGTCGCCGCCGCCGAGCGCTTCGACGTCTCGTCCGGCGTGCTGTCGCTGCTCGCCGTGGTGCAGCTCGCGGTGTACGCCGCGCTGCAGGTGCCCGCGGGCGTGCTCACCGACCGCCTGGGCCCGCGCCGGCTCATCGCGGGTGGCGCCGTGCTCGTCGCCGTCGGGCAGGTGGTGCTCGCGCTCGCGGCGCCGTTCTGGCTCGCGGTGCTCGGGCGGGTGCTCGTCGGCGCCGGCGACGCGGTGACCTTCGTCAGCGTCCTGCGCCTCATCCCGTCGTGGTTCCCGGCCCGCCGGGTGCCCGTGCTCAACCAGCTCGCGGGCATCCTCGGCCAGCTCGGGCAGGTGGTGTCGGCCGTACCGCTCGCGGCGCTGGTCCTGGGCGCGGGCTGGACCCCGGCCTACCTCGCCGCCGGCGGGACGGCCGTGCTCGTCGCCGTGCTCGCGGTCGCGGTGATCCGGGACGGACCGGCGGGCGCGGCGGCGTCGGCGGGAGCCGGAGCGGAGCGGAGCTCGACCATCGGGACCGGGCCCGCGACCGCCGGCGGCCTCGGCGCCGCGGTGCGCGAGCCGGGCGTGCGCCTGGCGTTCTGGTGCCACCTCGCCGCCCCGTTCCCCGGCAACGTCTTCGGCCTGCTGTGGGGCTTCCCGTTCCTCACCGGCGGCGAGGGCGTCGCGAGCGGCACGGCCCGCTCCCTGCTCGCGGCCTACGTCGTCGCGGGCATCGCGATCGGGCCCCTGCTCGGGCTGGTCGCCGGGCGCTGGCCGCAGCGGCGGGTGCGCCTGATCGTGGTCAGCGTCCTGGCGCAGGCCAGCGCGTGGCTGGTCGTCCTCGCCTGGCCGGGCCCCGCGCCGCTGGCGCTGCTCGTCCTGCTCGTCGTCGTCCTCGGCGGTGGGGGGCCGGCCTCGCTCGTCGCCTTCGACATCGCCCGCGCCGCCGTCCCGCCCGAACGCCTCGGGCGCGCGTCGGGGATCGTCAAAGTCGGCGGCTTCGTCTCCACGATCGCCGTCGTGCTGCTCGTCGGCCTCGCGCTCGACCTGCAGGGCGCCGGCACCCCGGACACCTACGACCTCGCCGCGTTCCGCGTGGCGATGCTCGTGCAGATCCCGGTGTGGCTGGTGGCGCTGCTCGGGATCGCCCGCTCCGTGCGGCGGGTGGGTCAGTCGGCGGCGGACGGGAAGCGGGGCTCGCGCTTCTCGCGCAGCGCGGTGTAGCCCTCGACGACGTCGGGCCCGAGGAAGGTCAGCATCTCGTAGGCCGCCGACTGGTCGAAGGTCGGCCCGGCGGCGCGCAGCCAGTTGTTGAGCGCGCGCTTGGTCAGCCGGATCGCCTGCTGGGAGCCGGTGGCCAGCCGGTCGGCCACGCGCAGCGCCTCGTCGAGCACCTGGTCGCGGGGCAGCGCCTTGGCCACCATGCCGAGCCGCTCGGCCTCGGCGCCGGTGAGCATGTCGCCGGTGAGCAGGTAGTACCGCGCCTTGGCCATCCCCGCCAGCAGCGGCCAGATGATCGCGGCGTGGTCGCCGGCGGCGACCCCGAGCTTGACGTGCCCGTCGCCGAGCTTGGCGTCCTCGGCCGCGATCGCGATGTCGGCGAGCAGCGCGACGACCACCCCGGCGCCGACGGCGACCCCGTTGATCGCCGAGACGATCGGCTTGTCGCAGTCGACGATGTTGTACACGAGGTCGGACATCTCGCGGAGCATGTGCTGGACGCGGTCGTAGTCGCCCGCCATCCGCTCGACCATCGCGAGGTCCCCGCCGGCCGAGAACGCCTTCCCGGCGCCGGTGATCACCGCGACGCGCGTGGCCGGGTCCGCGCTCACCTCGCGCCACACCCGGGCCAGCTCGCCGTGGAGCTCCTCGTCGGCGGCGTTGTACTTGTCGGGGCGGTCGATCGTGATCAGCAGGACGCCGTGGTCGCGGCGGGTGAAGGTCAGCTGGTGGTAGTCCTCGAACGGCACGGGCGGTCTCCTCGGTGGGTCCGGTGAAGGGTGCGGTCAGCTCATCGAGAGCCCGCCGCTGACGGACAGCGTCTGCCCGGTGATGTAGGCGGCCTCGTCGGAGGCGAGGAAGACGACGGCGTGGGCGAGGTCCAGCGGCTGGGCGAGCCGGCGCAGGGGGATGGCCTTGACCAGCGCGTCGCGCAGCTTCGGGTTCTCCTCGACCACCGACGCGAACAGCGCGGTGTCGGTGGGCCCGGGGCACACGCAGTTGACCGCGACCTGGTGACGGGCCATCTCGCGCGCGGCGGTCTTGGTGAACGCGATGACCCCGCCCTTCGCGGCGGAGTACACGGCCTCCCCGGACGAGCCGACCCGGCCGGCGTCGGAGGCGAGGTTGACCACGCGCCCCGAGCCCTGCGCGGCCATGAGCGGGAGCACGGCGTGGCAGGTGTGCAGGACGCCGTAGAGGTTGATCGCGATGATCCTGTCCCAGTCGGCGGGGTCGGAGTCGACGAACGGCCCGACCTTGTCCCACCCGGCGTTGTTGACCAGGACGTCGATCCGGCCGTGGCGCTCGCGCACGGCGGCGACCATCGCGTCCACCGACTCCCGGGACGCCACGTCGACGGCGAGGCCGAGGGCACGACCACCGGGACCGCCCAGCGCTGTCGCGGTCTCCCTCGCGCTCGCCTCGTCGACGTCGGTGGCGACGACGGTGGCGCCCTCGGCGGCGAGCACCTCGGCGACGGCGCGGCCGATGCCCCGGCCGGCGCCGGTGACGACGGCGACCTTGTCGTCCATCCTGCCCATGGGTCCTCCTCCTCCGGGTCGTCGGGGGAGCTTCACACGTGCGGCCGACGAACCGAGTGCCGAGGACACGGGTCGGCAGCCCCGCCGCCGTCCCGGACCGGACGGACCGGACACCTCGACGCAGCGAGGAGCCGGATCCCGATCGCGGACGTAGCGTGGAGGTGTGAGCACTCCTTCCGCTCCTGCTGATCTCCCCACCACCGCCGGCGAGCTGGCCCGCAGCGGCCACCCCGCCGCGGCCCCCAAGAGCGTCCGCACCGAACTGCGCGACAACCTGCTCGCGCGCCTGCGCGCCGGCGCCGACCCCTGGCCCGGCATCGTCGGGTTCGACCGCACCGTGCTCCCGCAGTTCGAGCGCGCCGTCCTCGCCGGCCACGACGTCGTCCTGCTCGGCGAGCGCGGCCAGGGCAAGACCCGCCTGCTGCGCAGCCTCGTCGCCCTGCTCGACGAGTGGACGCCGGTGATCGCCGGCTCCGAGATCGGCGAGCACCCGGGCGAGCCGATCGTCCCCGCCAGCCGCCGCCGGGTGGCCGAGATGGGCGACGACCTGCCGATCTCCTGGCGGCACCGCTCCGAGCGCTACGCCGAGAAGCTGGCGACGCCCGACACGAGCGTCGCCGACCTCATCGGCGACGTCGACCCGGTCAAGGTCGCCGAGGGCCGCAGCCTGGGCGACCCCGAGACCATCCACTACGGCCTCGTCCCGCGCGCGCACCGCGGCATCGTGACGATCAACGAGTTGCCCGACCTCGCCGAGCGCATCCAGGTCGCGCTGCTCAACGTCATGGAGGAGCGCGACATCCAGGTCCGCGGCTACACGCTGCGCCTGCCGCTGGACATCATGCTCGTGGCCAGCGCGAACCCGGAGGACTACACGAACCGCGGGCGGATCATCACCCCGCTCAAGGACCGGTTCGGCGCCGAGGTCCGCACGCACTACCCGCTCGAGATCGCCGGCGAGATCGCCCTGGTGCGCCAGGAGTCCCACCTCGTGGCCGAGGTGCCCGACCACCTCGTCGAGGTCATCGCCCGCTTCACCCGCCACCTGCGCTCGTCGGGCGCGATCGACCAGCGTTCCGGGGTCTCGGCGCGCTTCTCGATCGCCGCCGCCGAGACGGTCGCGGCCGCGGCGCTGCGCCGGTCCGCGGTGACCGGCGAGGACGCGCCCGTCGCGCGCCCCGTCGACCTCGAGGCCGTGCCGCCGGTGCTGCGCGGCAAGCTGGAGTTCGAGTCGGGCGAGGAGGGCCGCGAGGCCGAGCTGCTCACGCACCTGCTGCGCCGGTCGATCTCCGAGACCGCCCGGGCCCGGCTGGCCGGGGTCGACCTGTCGCCGCTGGCCGAGGGCGTCTCGGCCCTGGAGGGCGACCGCCGCGTCGTCACCGGCGACCGGGTGGCCGCGCGCCAGGTGGTCGACGCGCTGCCGTCGATCTCGGTGGTCTACACCGTCGCCGAGCGCCTCGGCGCCGCCGGCACCGAGGCCCCCGGGCCGCTGGCCAGCGCCGTCGAGCTGGCGCTCGAGCACCTGTACCTCACCCGCAAGCTGGCCAAGGACGACGACGCGGACGAGGGCACGGTGACCTATGGCGGCTGACCAGGCCGGGGCGGGCCGGTACTCCTACGGCCGGTTCTACGACGGTCCCGACCCGCTAGCCCCGCCGTTCGACCTGCGCTCGGCGATGGACGAGCTGGGCCGCGACGTCATGGAGGGCACGTCGCCGCGGCAGGCGATGCGCGAGCTGATGCGCCGTGGCCTGGGGGAGCAGCAGGGTCTCGACGACCTGATGCGCCGGCTCAACGAGCGCCGCAGCCGCCTGCAGCGCGAGCACCGCCTCGACGGGACGCTGCAGGAGGTCCGCGAGCTCCTCGAGCGGGCGCTGGAGGCCGAGCGGAACTCGCTGCAGGCCGAGGACTCCGACGACGCCCGCTTCCGCGAGATGCAGCTCGACGCGCTCCCGCCGTCGCCGGCGGGCGCGGTGCGCGAGCTGGAGGACTACGACTGGCGCAACGCCGAGGCGCGCCAGGCGTACGAGGACATCAAGGACCTGCTGGGCCGCGAGGCGCTCGACCAGCGCTTCCAGGGCATGAAGCAGGCGATGGAGAACGCGACGCCCGAGGACGTCGAGGCCGTGCGCGAGATGCTCTCGGACCTCAACGACCTGCTCGAGGCGCACGGCCGCGGCGAGGACACCACCGACCAGTTCGCCGAGTTCATGGGCAAGCACGGCCAGTACTTCCCGGAGAACCCGCAGACCACCGACGAGCTGATCGACCTGCTCGCCGAACGCGCGGCGGCGGCCCAGCGGATGATGAACTCGCTGTCGGCCGAGCAGCGCGCCGAGCTCGAGGGCCTCATGCAGCAGGCGTTCGGCGACCCGCGCCTCGCCGAGCAGCTCTCCCGGCTCGACCAGCAGCTGCAGGGCATGCGCCCGGGCGAGGACTGGCAGAGCCGGGGCCGCTTCCGCGGCGACGACCCGCTGGGCATGGGCGAGGCGACCCGGGCCATGGAGGAGCTCGGGCAGATGGACGCCCTGTCCGAGCAGCTCTCGCAGTCCTACCCGGGCGCGCGCATGGAGGACATCGACCTCGAGGCGCTCGAGGCGACGCTCGGCGAGCAGGCCCGCGTCGACGCGCAGCGCCTCGCCGAGCTCCAGCGCGAGCTCGAGGCGCAGGGGGTGTTCGAGCGGGCCGCGGACGGCTCGCTGATGCTCTCGCCCAAGGCGCTGCGCCAGCTCGGGGAGTCGTCGCTGCGCGACGTCGTCGGCGCGATCTCCACCCGCCGCGGCGAGCGGGAGACGCAGCGGTCCGGCGCGGCGGGGGAGGCGACGGGCGCGACACGCCCGTGGTCGTTCGGCGACACCGAGCGCTGGGACGTGTCGCGGACCCTGCTCAACGCCGAGATGCGCCACGCCGCGGGCGACGACCGCCTCCTCGACGTCCAGGACGTCGAGATCGTCGAGACCGAGCAGCGCACCCGGGCCGCGGTGGCGCTGTGCGTCGACACCTCGTGGTCGATGGTGGCCGACGGCCGCTGGGTGCCGATGAAGCGCACGGCGCTGGCGCTGCACCACCTCGTCTCGACCCGCTTCCGGGGTGACGCGCTGCAGCTCGTCACGTTCGGGCGGCACGCGAAGGAGGTGGACCTGGGCGAGCTCACCGCGCTCGAGGGCGCGTGGGAGCAGGGCACCAACCTGCACCACGCCCTGCTGCTCGCGGGCCGGCACCTGCGCAAGCACAGCGATGCGGCACCCGTCGTCCTCGTCGTCACCGACGGCGAGCCGACCGCGCACCTGGAGACCGACGGGCACGCGGTGTTCGACTACCCGCCGAGCCCGGAGACGCTGCGGGCGACGCTGAACGAGGTCGACGCGCTGGCGCGCATGCACGCGGCGATGACCGTGTTCATGCTCGGCGAGGACCCGCGCCTGGAAGCGTTCGTCGACCTCGTCGCGCGGCGGGCCGGCGGGCGTGTCGTTAACCCGGATCTCGACGGCCTGGGGGCCGCTGTGGTGAGCGACTACCTGGCGAGTCGACGCCGACGCTGAGCTTGGTGGTGCACAACGTGTTCAACCGGACGGGCTAGCAGCGCCTCGCGGCGACCACGGCGCGCCACGATTCAGGGAAAGCGGTTACGCTCGATCGTGGCTGGAGCCGATCCCCCCCGCGGCTCCAGGCCACCCCGGCCGGGTCTGTCATCCCGTGCGGGAGCGTCGTGCTCGCCCATGACGCCCCCGTCGACCGACCCGGCCGGGGTCCAGGGGGGTGTTCGTCCGAGCCCGGGGGAGCGGTTCACCACCCCCGGCGCCCGGACGGGGCGCGGGTCGACGCGGCGGGCATAGGCTCGGGGTCATGCGTGCGTGGTCACCCGTCGACGTCCCGCGGCTCCCCGGTTCTCCACCCCCGCTGCGGTTGCACGACACCGCCACCGGCGAGGTCCGTCCCACCGCGCCCGGCGCGACCGCGCGGATGTACGTCTGCGGGATCACGCCGTACGACGCGACGCACCTGGGCCACGCGGCCACCTACCTGGCGTTCGACCTGATCAACCGCCTGTGGCTCGACGCGGGCCACGACGTGCACTACGTCCAGAACGTCACCGACATCGACGACCCGCTGCTCGACCGCGCGGCGCGCGACGGCAACGACTGGGTCGTGCTCGGCATGCGGGAGACCGCGCTGTTCCGCGAGGACATGGCCGCGCTGCGGATCCTCCCGCCGCGCGACTTCATCGGGGCGGTCGAGGCCGTCGACGAGATCAGCGAGCTCGTCGGCAAGCTCCTGGCCAGCGGCGCCGCGTACCGCGCCGACGACGAGCGCTTCCCGGACGTCTACCACGACCACACGGCCACCCGGGACTTCGGCTACGTCTCGCGCTACAGCGAGCAGCGGATGCTCGAGGTCTTCCCGGAACGCGGCGGCGACCCGGACCGCGTGGGCAAGCGCCACCCCCTCGACGCCCTGCTGTGGCGGATGGCCCGTGAGGGCGAGCCGTCGTGGAGCTCCGACCTGGGCGACGGGCGCCCGGGCTGGCACGTCGAGTGCGCGGCGATCGCGCTGAACCGCCTGGGCGACCAGTACGACCTGCAGGGCGGGGGCTCGGACCTCGCGTTCCCGCACCACGAGTTCGGGTCGGCCCACGCCGAGGCGCTCACCGGCGCGCACCCCTTGGCCCGGCACTACTGCCACGCCGGGATGATCGGGCTCGACGGCGAGAAGATGTCGAAGTCCCAGGGCAACCTGGTCTTCGTCTCGCGACTGCGCGGCGACGGCGTCGACCCGATGGCGATCCGCCTGGCCCTGATGAGCGGGCACTGGCGCACCGACCGCTCCTGGACCGCCGAGCTGCTCACCGCCGGCCAGGCGCGGCTGCACCGCTGGCGCGAGGCCGTGGCCGCGCCCACCGGTCCCGACCCCGACGACACCATCGCCCGCCTGCGCGCGCACCTGGCCGACGACCTCGACACCCCGGGCGCGCTCGCCGCGCTCGACGCCGGGGCCGACGAGGTGCTCGCCCGCCGCGGCGGCCAGGGCTGGACCGCCGACGGACCCGCCCGCATCGCCGACGCCGTCGACGCCCTGCTCGGGGTCACCCTGCGCTGATGTGAGCACTTTCCGCCCTCAGAGGGGCGGAAAGTGCTCACAGGGGTAGCCGGGGGGATGGCCCAGAACGTCCTCGGCGGCGAGCTCGCCGACTGCAGTCACGATCCGAAGACCGGCTTCTACCGCAACGGGTGCTGCGAGACCGGCCCCGACGACGCCGGCGTGCACACCGTGTGCGCCCGCGTCACCGAGGAGTTCCTGACGTTCTCCGCCGAGCGCGGCAACGACCTCACCCGCCCCGACGCCGGCTTCCCGGGCCTGCAGCCCGGCGACCGGTGGTGCCTGTGCGCGACCCGCTGGAAGGAGGCCCTCGACGGCGGCGTCGCACCGCCCGTCGTCCTCGAGGCCACCCACCCCCGCACGCTCGAGTGGGTCGACCTCGCGGACCTGGAGAAGCACCGGATCGCCGAGTGACGCGGGGCGCGATGCGGTAGGCATCGCGTCGTGCCCTCCGACGTCCCTGGGTCGAGCTCCGCTCCGCTGCGTCTCCCGGAGCCGCCCTCCGCGACCCAGGTCCAGGCGCACCGCTTCGCCGTGCGCCGCCTGGAGTCCGCGCTGGTCGGCCGCGACCCGACGCCCCGCCACGACCCCGGCCGGCGGCAGAACCGCGCCCTGGGAGTCGGGGCCGTGCTGGGCGTCCTCGCGCTCCTGGGGTTCGCGGTGGTCGGGCTGGTGCGCGGCGACGAGGGCTGGCGCGACGAGGCCGTCGTGCGCGGCGAGCCCTCGGGCGCGCTGTACGCCGTCGCCCACGGGCCGGACCGCCTCGTCCCGGCCCTGAACCTCGCCTCGGCCCGGCTGCTCGCCGCCGCCGCCGGCATCGCCGACGTCCTCACCCCGCCGACACCGGTGCGTGACGACGCGCTCGCCGAGGCCCCGCGCACCGCGCCGGCGGGCATCCCCGGGGCGCCGTCGGTGCTGCCTGACCCGGGCGCGCCCGTGCCCGACGCGTGGGCGGTGTGCGACCGCGCGGTGCTCGACCCCTCGGTGCCGGACCCGGCCGCCGATCCCGAGCTGACCACGGTCGCCCTCGGCGGGGTGCCGACGCCCGGGCGGGCGGTCGCGCCGGACGAGGCGCTGCTGCTGCGGGGACCGGACGGGTTCTGGCTGGTCGACGAGGGGCGGCGGGCGCGGATCGATCCCACGATCGGGTCGGTGGTGCGCGGGCTGAACCTCACCGGCGCCCGCCCGCGTTCCGCGAGCCCGGCCCTGCTGGGCACGCTGCCCGAGGGCCCGCCGCTCGCGCCGGTGATCGTGCCCGCCAGCGGCACCACGCCCCCCGACCCGCGCACCGCGGCGCTCGGTGTCCCCGTCGGGGCCGTCGTCAGCCCGGACGGCGCCCGCTTCCACCTCGTGGCGGCCACCGGGGTGCAGGAGGTGCCCGCGGTCGTCGCGCAGCTCGCCCGCTTCGCCGACCCCGACCCCGCCGCCGACCCGGGCATCGCCGCCGTCCCCGCCGGGCGCCTCGCCGCGGCCGCGCGCGGCGCCGTCGTCGACGTCGCCGCCTACCCGTCGGCGTTCCCGCGCCTGGTCACCTACGACCAGGCGACCACCACCTGCGTGCGCGCGGAGGCGTCGGGCGCCGCGACGGTGTTCGCCGCGTCGGCCCTGCCCGGTCCCGCCGAGCCGACGCCGCTGGTGGGCCCGCCGCTGGACGGGGCGCGGGTGACCGGTGGCGGCGCCTACGTCGTCCCCGTGGCCCCCGGCGAGCCGGCGG
>CADCTH010000304.1 GCA_902805495.1 uncultured Actinomycetospora sp. | reverse complement strand
GGGCCCGCGGCGTCGAGCCGAAGCCGAAGTGCACGGGCGGGTCGACCGGGGTGAGCGGGCCCTGGTCCTCGCCCTCCCAGCGCACGCGGGCGTCGACGACGCGGTGCAGGTCCCGGGCGCCGTAGTACTCGCGGCGCCCGCCGCCCGCGCTGCCGACCGTGCGCACGCCGGGCAGCACGCGCCGGGCGATCGCGTCGACCGCCGCGATCCACGCCGGGGCCGTCGCGAGCGGGCGGGGAACGGCGCGCAGCAGCCACCCCAGCGGCGTGCGCGCGCCGGTACGCAGCGTCAGGTCCAGGTCGGCGGTGACGACGTGGTGGACCGCGCCGTCCTCGGTGTGCGTCACCGGGCCCAGGCGCGTCTCGTCGAAGGTGTAGGTCGAGGAGACGAACTCCGCGGTCTGCTCGTCGGGCGCGAGCAGCAGCCGGTGGCCGTCGGGGCGCTCGACCATGACGTCGGTGAACGCGCCGTACGGCGAGTGCGGCCAGTGCCCGACCACCACCCGCAGCCCGGCCGCCGTGCCGACGCCGGCGATCCACCCGTCGAACCTGTCGGTCTGCCCGCGCGCGCCCACGGCGTCCGGCTACCCGGCTCCGGCGCCTACCGGACCAGCCCCACCTGCTCGGCCGCCCAGTGCTCGAGCACCGACGTCCCCGCCTGGTGCCCCAGCGAGCCGGCGGGCCCGACGTCGAAGGCGTGGTCGGCGAACGGGACGTCGACGCGCTGGGCGTCCACCCCGGCGGCGCGCGCGGCGTCGACGAACCGCTCGGCCCCGCCCGGCGGGACGAGCCGGTCGCGGGTCGGCACGACGGCCAGCGTCGTCGGCGCCGCGGGCGTGATCGCGTCGGCGCCGGAGACGGCGCGGTAGCGGTCGGGCACCTGGTCGGGCGTGCCGCCGGTGTAGGCGATCGCGAAGCCCTGCGCGCCGTCGCCCCGCCGGTACGTGTCGGCGAGGTCGACCGCGGGATAGAGCGTGGCGATCGCGCGCGGCACCGGGACCGGCGAGGGGCACGCCGAGGGCTGGGTGCCGGCCGCGGCGCGGTAGCCGACCGAGGTCGCGAGCTGCCCGCCGGCCGAGTCCCCGGCGACCACGAGACGGCCGGGGTCGCCGCCGTACTCGCGCGCGTGCTCCGCGACGCGGGCCAGCGCGCACGCGACCTGGGGGCCGGCGACGTCCCACGTCGGGCGCCCGTGCCCCGACAGCGTGTACTCGACCGACACGACGAGCCAGCCCTCGCCGGCGAGCCGGCGCGCGTCGTCGGCGCGGTCGAGCTCGGAGCCCGTGGCCCAGCCGCCGCCGTGCACCCAGACCAGCACGGGCGCGGGCCCCGTCGTGCCGCGCGGACGCGACACGGCGAGGTGCAGGTCCTGCCCCGCCGGGGTCGTCAGGTAGACGGGGCGCTCATCGGGCGTCCCGCCGCCGGAGCCGGTGAGGGCGATCGCGCGCAGCGGGTCGACGCCGCCGCCGGCGCCGACCGTCGCGGCGACGACCGCGCCGACCGCCCCCGCCAGCGCCAGGGTGCCGACCGCGGCGACGGCGGTGACGGCCGTCGCCACCCGGCGGTGGGATCGGCGCAGCAGCCACGCGACCACGGCGGTGACCAGGCCGAGGAGCACCAGCTGCAGCCCGTGCACCGTGACCACGACGGGCGAGAGCGTGGCCCCGAGCAGCGTCGACCCGGGGATGACGGCCGTGAGCGCGGCGAGGAGCACGAACACCGCCGAGAGCCCGAGCAGGCCGACGACGACCTCGGCGGCGAGGGCGGGCGACGGCCACCGCCCCCGCGCCGGGTCGTCGGTGCCGCTCGGGGCGCTGACGTGGACCACGCGCGCCAGCGAAGCACGACGCCCGCGCGGGCGTGCCTCCCGGTGGTCGTGGCGCCGGTTCCGTCAGCTCACCGCCTCGGCGGATGCCGGCCCCACCCGGTCGCACGGCGCGTGGACGTGGGTGGGGCGGCCACGCCCGCGCAGGCGCAGGACGTCGACCTCGGTCCACTGCCCGGCCTCGTCGGCGCCCGCGCGGTCGATCGCCGCGCCGGACGCCGCGACGAGCCCGTCGAGGCTCTTCGCGACGTCGCAGAGGCGGGCGGCCTCGTTCACCGGGTCGCCGATCACCGTGTACTCGTAGCGCCGCGCGTCGCCGATGTTGCCCGCGACCGTCGGGCCGGCGGACACCCCGATGCCCGCGGCGGGCTCGAGCCCGTCGAGGCGGTCGGCCAGCGCGCGGGCGGCGGCGAGCGCGGCGGCGGCGGGGTCGTGCATCTCGTTGGGCGCGCCGAAGACGGCGAGGGCGGCGTCGCCCTCGAACTTGTTGATCCAGCCGCAGTGGCTCTCGACGACGTCGACGACCTCGCCGAAGAAACGGTTAAGCACCCCGACGACCTCGTGCGGCGGGCGGTCCAGCGCCATCTCGGTCGAGCCGACGAGGTCGACGAACAGCACGGCGACCTCGCGCACCTCGCCGCCGAGCTCGATGTCGCCCTCCATCGCCGCGCGCGCGACCTCCTGGCCGACCTGGCGCCCGAACAGCTCGCGCAGCCGGTCGCGCTCACGCAGTCCGGCCGCCATGTCGTTGAAGCCGGCCTGGAGCATCCCGAGCTCGGTGGGGTCGGAGACCTCGACGGTGGCGTCGAGGTCGCCCTCCTGGACGCGCCGCTGCGCCCGCCGCACCGCCATCACGGGAGCGGCCACCGACGTGGACGTCAGCGCGGTGAGCAGGAAGCCGACGGCCAGGGCGACGGCGGCGAGCACGAGCACGACCCAGCCCAGCTGCGGCACCGTGTAGTAGTCGTCGAACAGGAGCGACGCGGCCGCCGCGAGGGCGATGCCGAGCAGCGGCACCCCGGTGCCGAGCACCCAGGCGCCCAGCGACCGGGCGGCGACCCCGGGCAGCAGGCCCCGCTTGTTCGGCGGGTCCTCCGCGAGCACCCGTGCGACCTCCCGGCGCAACGTGAGCTCGGTGAGGCGGTAGCCGACGGCGACGGTCGCGATCCCGCCCAGGGCGACCACGCAGCCGACCGTGAGCGCGACGGTGAGGGAGAACGGCGCGTTGATCGCGACGAAGAGCACGACCGCGACGAGCCACGGCACGCCCTGGATGACGGTGATGCGCACCGGCGCGGACAGGACGGCGCTGCGCGCGAGCCGGCGGTGCCGCTGCCACTGTTCCTCGCCGGCGTCCGCCGCCGGCGCGGGCGGGACCCGGATCCACGACCAGCCCCAGACGAGCCCGACAACCACCGCGATCGCCAGGTAGAGCCCGAACGCGAAGAGGTTGCGGTCCAGCGCGTCCTCGAGGTCGTCGACCAGCGACTGGGTCGGCAGCACGTACCCGGCGAGCCCGAGCACGATCGCCGCCCCGACCACGTTCGACACCACGACCTGCGCCCCGACCAGCGCCTTGGTGGCCGGCCGGAAGTCGCGGTGCACGGTGCCGCGCTCCGGGGAGGACATGACCCGAGCGTAGCTACCAGGTACCGGCGGTACCGCCAGAGCCCGGCGAGATCACTCCGGCGCGGTGGCCGCGCGGCCCGCCTCGAGGCGGGCGACGGGGATCCGGAACGGCGAGCACGACACGTAGTCCAGGCCCGCGCGGTGGAAGAAGTGCACCGAGTCCGGGTCGCCGCCGTGCTCGCCGCAGATGCCGAGCTTGAGGTCCGGACGCACCTCGCGGCCCCGCCACGACGCGATCTCGACGAGCTCCCCGACGCCCTCGGTGTCGAGCGACTCGAAGGGCGAGACCCCGAAGATGCCGGTCTCGAGGTACTCCGAGAAGAACGAGCTCTCGACGTCGTCGCGGGAGAAGCCCCAGGTGGTCTGCGTGAGGTCGTTGGTGCCGTACGAGAAGAACTGGGCGGTCTCGGCGATCTGGGCCGCGACCAGCGCCGCGCGCGGCAGCTCGATCATCGTGCCGATCTGGTGCTCGACGGGCTCGCCGTCGACCAGCGACTCCGGCTCGGCCACCACCTCGGCGATCTCCGCCGCGACCGCCTGCAGCTCCTGCACCGTGCCGACCAGCGGCACCATGATCTCGGGGAGCACCGTCACGCCCTCGGCCGCCAGCGCCGCCGCCGCCCGGGTGATCGCGCGGACCTGCATCGCGTACAGCCCGGGCACCGCGATCCCGAGGCGCACCCCGCGCAGCCCCAGCATCGGGTTCTGCTCGTGCAGGCGGCGCACCGCGGCCAGGAGCTCCTCCTTCTCCTCGGTCAGCTCGCCGCGCTCGCGGGCGACCGCGACCTCGACGGAGAGCTCGGTGAGGTCGGGCAGGAACTCGTGCAGCGGCGGGTCGAGCAGCCGGATGGTGACCGGCAGGCCCTCCATCGCCCGGTAGATGGCGGTGAAGTCCTCGATCTGCAGCGGCAGCAGCGCGGCGAGGGCCTTCTCGCGCTCGTCCTGGGTCTCGGCGAGCACGAGCGTCTCCACCAGCTCACGGCGCTCGCCGAGGAACATGTGCTCGGTGCGGCAGAGCCCGACGCCCTCGGCGCCGAGCGTGCGCGCGGTCGCGCAGTCCTCGCCGGTGTCGGCGTTGACGCGCACGCGCAGGCGCCGGCCGGCGTCCGCGTGGCGCATGATCCGGTCGACGGCGGCGACGAGGTCGTCGTTCTCCGCGAGCCCCGTCGACCCCTCGAAGTACGCCATCACCGGGCTCGCCACGACGGGGACCTCGCCGAGGTAGACCTCGCCGTTGGTGCCGTCGATGGACAGCACGTCGCCCTCGGACACCTCGCGGCCGTCGGAGGTCGTGAGCTTCTTGGCCTTGACGTCGACCTCGAGCTCCTCGGCGCCGCACACCGCGGTCTTGCCCATGCCGCGCGCGACGACCGCCGCGTGCGAGGTGCGCCCGCCGCGGCTGGTCAGCACGCCCTCCGCGGCGATCATGCCGTCGAGGTCGTCGGGATTGGTCTCGCGGCGGACCAGCAGCACCTTCTCGCCGGCCCTCGCGCGGCGCACCGCGGTCGGGGAGTCGAACACCACGGCGCCGACGGCCGCGCCGGGCGAGGCGTTCATGCCGGTGGTCAGCAGCTCCTTCTCGGCGTCGCGGTCGAAGCGCGGGAACATGAGGTTGGCCAGCTGGGCGCCGGTGACCCGCTGCAGCGCCTCGTCCATGTCGATGAGGCCCTCGTCGACGAGCTGGCAGGCGACGGTGAACGCCGCCGCGGCCGTGCGCTTGCCGACGCGGGTCTGGAGCATCCACAGCTTGCCGCGCTCGATGGTGAACTCGATGTCGCACAGGTCGCGGTAGTGGTTCTCCAGCGTGGTCATGATGTCCATCAGCTGGTCGTACGAGGCCTTGTCGAGCCGCTCGAGCTCGGTGAGCGCGAGGGTGTTGCGGATGCCGGCGACGACGTCCTCGCCCTGGGCGTTCTGCAGGTAGTCGCCGTACACGCCGCGCGCGCCGGACGACGGGTCGCGCGTGAACGCGACGCCGGTGCCCGAGTCCATGCCGAGGTTGCCGAAGACCATCGAGCACACGCTCACCGCGGTGCCGAGGTCGGCGGGGATGCGCTCCTGGCGGCGGTAGACGTTGGCGCGCGGCGAGTTCCAGGAGTCGAACACCGCGCGCACGGCGAGGTCCATCTGCTCGCGGGGGTCCTGCGGGAAGTCGCGCCCGGCGTGCTCGCGGATGACGCCCTTGAACGTCTCGACCAGCTCGCGGAGGTCGTCGACCTCGAGGTCGAGGTCGTTCGCCGACTCCCGGGTCTTCTTCGCGGCGTCGAGGGCGTCGGCGAAGTGCTCGGCGGGGATGTCGAGCACCGTCGCGCCGAACATCTGGATCAGCCGTCGGTAGGAGTCCCACGCGAAGCGGTCGTCGCCGGCCTGCGCGGCCAGGCCCTCGACCGACGCGTCGTTGAGGCCGACGTTGAGGACGGTCTCCATCATCCCCGGCATCGAGAACTTGGCCCCGGAGCGCACCGAGACGAGCAGCGGGTCGTCGGCCTGCCCGAGCTGCTTGCCCATCGTCTTCTCGAGCGCCACGAGGTGCTCGGTCACCTCGTCGCCCAGTCCCGCGGGCTCGACACCGTCGACGAGGTAGGCCCGGCAGGCCTCGGTGGTGATGGTGAACCCGGGCGGCACGGGGAGGCCGAGGTTCGTCATCTCGGCGAGGTTGGCGCCCTTGCCACCGAGCAGGTCCTTCTGGTCCTTGTCGCCCTCGGCGAACGAGTACACGAACTTGGGCATGCTGCCTCCGCCACGGGGTTCTCCGCGTGCCGGCCCGGCGCCGACAGGGAGACTGTGACCGAGAGGAGGCGCGCGGACCAGTCCCGGTGGTCCCTACCTCAGCGGTTGCGGGGGTCGTCCCCGGAGATCCCCTCCTGGCCCGTCTGCCCCGCGGCGGCCTCGCCCATGCTCTCGGCCCGGGACCCGACGTGCGCCTCCAGGCGCATCCGCTCCCCGATGTGGGGGTAGTGCAGCTCGAACGCCGGGCGCTCGGAACGGATGCGCGGCAGTTCGGTGAAGTTGTGCCGCGGCGGCGGGCAGGACGTCGCCCACTCCAGCGAGTTGCCGTGGCCCCACGGGTCGTCGACCTCGACGGGCCGCCCGTAGCGGTAGCTGTGGAACACGTTCCACAGGAACGGCAGCGTCGAGGCGCCGAGGATGAACGCGCCGATCGTCGAGATCGTGTTCAGCGTCGTGAACCCGTCGGTCACGGCGTACTCGGCGTAGCGGCGCGGCATGCCCTGGGTGCCCAGCCAGTGCTGCACCAGGAACGTCAGGTGGAAGCCGATGAACGTGGCCCAGAAGTGGAACTTGCCGAGGCGCTCGTCCATCATCCGGCCGGTCATCTTCGGGAACCAGAAGTAGATGCCGGCGTAGGTGGCGAACACGATCGTGCCGAACAGCACGTAGTGGAAGTGCGCCACCACGAAGTACGTG
>CADCTH010000303.1 GCA_902805495.1 uncultured Actinomycetospora sp. | reverse complement strand
CGCTCGGTTCGTTCACCACGGCCGCGGGCATGGCCACCTCGGGCGCGATCACCGCCTGGCTGCGCGACCTCGTCGGCGCTGACTACGAGACGCTGACGACCGAGGCCGGCGCCGTCCCGCCCGGTGCCCGCGGCCTGCTGCTCCTGCCCTACTTCGCCGGCGAGCGCACGCCGATCTCCGACCCCGACGCCCGGGGACTGGTCCTCGGACTGACCACCGGCCACGGTCGCGGCGAGCTCTACCGCGCGGCGCTCGAGGTCACCGCTCACGGCGTGCGGCACAACCTCGAGGCGTTCCGCGACGCCGGCGGCCCGTCACCCCGGCTCGTCGCGGTCGGCGGGGGCACGCGGGGCGGGCTGTGGACGCAGATCGTCAGCGACGTGACCGGCGAGGAGCAGCAGATTCCGGCCGACACGACGGGCGCGGCCCTTGGCGACGCCCTCCTCGCCGCCCGGGCCCTCGGGCTGCACGCCGACGCCGCGACCTGGAACCCGATCGTCGACGTCGTGCGCCCCGACCCCGAGCGCACCGCCCGCTACGACGCCTTCCACGCGCACTACCGCGCGCTCTACCCCGCCACCGCCGACGCGGCGCACTTCCTCGCCGAGCAGCAGAGGTGGGCTGCGCCCAGGTGAGCACTTCTCGGTGCTCGAGCACCGAGAAGTGCTCACGTGCGCGGAGCGCACACCAGCGACCGCAGCTCGGCCAGCACCGCGCGCAGGATGGCGGCGAGCGGGCGGTCCTCGCCCTCGGCGATCCACGTCGCGAACCCGACCCGGAACACCGCGACGCCGCTCTCCGCGGCCAGGGCGGCCGCCGTGGCGTCGAATCCGCGCCGTCGCAGCGCGCCGGTCATCGTCGTGGCCAGCCCGGAGAGCTTGAGCAGCTCGCGCTCCTGCAGGCCCGGGTCGGCGTCGATGACGACCTGGCGCATCCGTGACCACGAGCGACGGTCGTCGGGGAAGAACGCGGCCGCTCCGTCGAGCGCGACAGCGATGATCGCCACCGGGTCGGTCGTCTCGGCCTCCTCGATGCCCGCGACGAAGAGGCGCTCGAACTCGTCCTGACCGGCGAAGAGCACCTCGCGCTTGTCGGCGAAGTGGCGGAAGAACGTCCGCTCGGTGAGGCCCGCCGCCGCCGCGATCTCGGCGACCGTGGTGCCGTCGAAGCCCCGGGCGCCGAACCGCTCGAGGGCCGCGGCCTGCAGCCGCTCGCGCGCCCCGGGCTCCCAGCGGACCATGGCGACAGCGTACTGATGACAGTTCCTGACATCGGGGTCTACAGTGATGTCAGACGCTGTCATCAACCTGGAAGGTCGTACACCATGCGTGTCTTCGTCACCGGAGCCAGCGGCTGGATCGGCTCCGCCGTCGTGGACGAGCTGCTCGCGGCGGGACACGACGTCGCCGGCCTCGCCCGCTCCGACGCCGCGGCGTCCGCGCTGGAGGCCCAGGGCGCCACGGTCCTGCGCGGCGACCTCGACGACCTCGACGCCCTGCGCCGCGGCGCGGTGGACGCCGAGGGGGTCGTCCACCTGGCCAACAAGCACGACTGGGCGAACCTGGCCGAGTCGAACCGGGCCGAGCGCGAGGCCGTCGAGACCCTGGCCGAGGCGCTCGTCGGCACCGGCCGGCCGTTCGTCCTGGCCGCCGGGGTGGCGGCGCTCGCCGCGGGACGGCCGGGCACCGAGGCCGACCCGTCGCCCGCGATCGGGCCGGGGTCACCGCGCGGCGGCGGGGAGAACCTCGCGCTCGCCTACGTCGACCGGGGCGTCCGCACCGTGAGCGTGCGGTTCGCGCCCACCGTCCACGGCGACGGCGACCACGGCTTCGTCGCGATCATCACCGCCGCCGCCCGGCGCCACGGCGTGTCCGCCCACGTCGGCGACGGGTCGACGAGCTGGTCGGCGGTGCACGTCGCCGACGCCGCGCGGCTCGTCCGGCTCGGGCTGGAGTCGGCGCCCGCCGGGTCGCGGCTGCACGCCGTGGCCGAGGAGGCGGTCCCGTCGCGGGAGATCGCGCAGGCGATCGGCGACGCCCTCGTCGTCCCGGTCACGTCGGTGGCCGCCGAGGACGCGATCGAGCACTTCGGGTTCATCGGGATGTTCTTCGGCATGGACATGTCCGCCGCGAGCGACCACACCCGGCGCGTCCTCGACTGGACGCCCACGGGACCCGGCCTGCTCGAGGACATCAAGGCCGGCGCCTACCGCCACGCCTGAGAGGGAACGGTCAGGCCGTCGGCAGGGTCGGCGGGTGGAGGCGCGGCTGCGGGGTGCGGCCCACGCCGCCACGCCGGGCGCGCTTGTCGGCGTACATCGCGGCGTCGGCCTCGGCGCAGGCGCCGGGGAAGCCCGCGGCGAGCGTGAACGGCGCCGCGCCGATCGAGCAGGGCACGCCCGACTCGTCGAGGGCGTCGCGCAGGCGCTCGACGAGGTTGGCCGTGTCCTCGGTGCCGATCTGCGCCACCAGCCCGAACTCATCGCCGCCGAGGCGGGCGAGCGGGTCGGTGCTGCGGATCGTCGAGCGCAGGACCGCCGCGCACCCGCGCAGGTGCCGGTCGCCGGCGTCGTGGCCCTCGGTGTCGTTGACGGCCTTGAGCCCGTCGAGGTCGAACACCACCACCGACGCCGGGTCGCCGAAGCGGCGGAAGCGCTCCTCCTCGCGGGCCAGCCAGCGCTCCCACCCGCGCCGGTTGAGCAGCCCGGTCAGCGCGTCGGTCTCGGCGTCGCTGACCGCCCGCTCGAGCGCCCGCGCGGAGTCGACCGCGGCGGTGTCGGCCTCGAGCACCGACGACAGCAGGCTGGACAGGAGGTCTAGCAGCGGCTCCTGGTCGACGAGCTCCGCGTCCACCGGCTCGCGGTTCATGCCGATGACCGTGCCGAACAGCGCGCCGTCGCCGCTGACGATGGGCGTGCCGACGTAGGTGCCGACGGTCATGCCCTGGGCCGCGGCGTCGGAGGCGATGCGCGCGAGGTCGGGGACGTCGCGGGTGTCGGGCACGATGCGCGGCGCGGTGCCGGCGATCATGTACTGGCACATCGAGCTGGTCCACGCCGTGCTGAGCCCGGGCGCCAGGCCGTAGCCGTGGTCGGCGATCACCAGCATCGTCTGCTGGCCGTCCGCCACCCGCGTCACCGCCCAGGCGTCGAGCGGCAGGGAGCGCGACAGGTAGTCCACGACCATGCGGCAGGCGGTGTCGAAGGCCTTCGGCGGCGTCAGGCCGACCGCGACCCGGAGATCCTGCGTGGACGTCATGGTTGCCCCCCGGCGTGGATTCCGACGCCCGCCCAGTGTCGCGGCCCCTGGTCGGGGGCGGCCAGGCAGGGTCAGGGCTTCACCCGTTGTGGCGATCGACGGCGGCCCCGGCGGTCGATCGCGGCGTATCCGGCTGTCTAGCACTCGGGCGAGACACCGCGAGATTCACCGATCGACGGGCACCCCGGCACGCCAGACCCCGCGGACGTCGCGGGTGGCGGTGACGTCGGCGAGCGGGTCGCCGTCGACGAGCAGCAGGTCGGCGCGCTGTCCGGGCGCGATCCGCCCCCGGTCGGGCAGGCCGAAGACGCTCGCGGGCGTGGCCGTCGCGGCCCGCAGCGCGTCGCGGGGCGACAGGCCGCCGCGGACCAGCAGCTCGAGCTCGAGGTGCATCGAGGCCCCGTGCACCACCGCCGCGGCGTGGCCCGGGACGTCGTTGGCGTCGGTGCCGGCGAGCATCGTGGCGCCGGCGTCGACGAGGCGCCGCAGGTTGTCCTCGGCGTGCGCGTACGACGCGCCGGCCGCGGAGCTGGTCGGGAGGCCGCCGCGGTCGCCCGTGCGCATGGCGGCGAGGGCCTCGGGGTCGAGGCCGGCCACGAGCCGCGGGTCGGCGAGGAGCTGTGCGGTGTTCGCGGTGTCGGTGAGCGCGCGCATCATCGTCATCGTCGGGCAGACGACGGTGGCGGCGAGCTCGTCGTCGGGGGCGTCGAGCGGGCCGTCGAGGGGGAGGTGGGTGACGACGTCGACGCCGGCGTCCCGCGCGGTGCGGAACGCCCAGCGGGTCGGCGCGTGGGCGACGGTGAGCACCCCGTGCGCGCTCGCCGCGGCGCACACGGCGGCGACGGTCTCGGGCGTGAGGGTCGGGCGGGAGACGTCGGCGGCGTTCTCGACGAAGACCTTGAGGTAGTCGGAGCCCTCGCGCAGGCGTTCGGCGACGAACTGCTCGGCGTCGGCGGGCCCCGACAGCCCGGGCATGTGCCAGCCCGATGGGTCCGGCGGCAGCATCACCGCGGGCCAGCCGTCCACCGCGCCGGCCATGAGACCGGCACTGCGCAGGTCGGCCTCGTCGGTGCGCCGTGCCGCCCGCCCGCGCAGCATCGCGGTGAACTGCGGCGGAGCCGAGAACATGTCGAGCACGGTGGTCACGCCGTGGCGCAGGGCCTGGCCGAGGTTGCCCGCGCCGCGCAGGTGGACGTGGGCGTCGATCAGCCCGGGCAGCAGCGTCGCCCCGCGGCCGTCGACGTCGCCGGCGCGCTCGCCGGGCTCGACGGCGTTGATCAGCCCGCCCTCGATCGTCACCGTCGTGACGCCCCGCGCGTCGGTGCCGTCGAACAGCCGGGCCCCGGAGATCGTCGTCATCCGTCCCTCCTTCCGACGGCGCCCAGCGTGACACGGTTCCGGCTCCTCACGGGGCTGTTCATCGTCGGACCCGGTCGAGCTGACGCCGGGGTGCAGGGCCTCAGGCGAAGCAGGTCAGCGGACCGCCGTGGTACGTGACCATGTCGTCGAGGGCCCCGAAGACGTCGATCGACCCGCCGCGCTCGAGCCCGTCGAGCTCGGCGTAGGCGCGGTGGAGGTTGCCGACGATGCGCTCGGCGTCGGGCCAGTCGGTGAACCGGCCGAGGTCGGTGTCCCGGGCCGCCTGCAGTGGCGTCACGCCGGCGGCGCGGCCCTCCTCGGCGACGTCGAGGACGAAGCGCAGGTAGTCCAGCGTCGCGTCGAGGGGCGCGCGGTCGCCGAAGACGGGACCGTGCCCGGGCACGACGGTCTGCGCGCCGAGCGGGGCGATGACGTTCTCGAGGACGTCGATCGCACCGGCCACCGAGCCCATGAGCAGGAACGGTGTGCCGCCGTTGAAGATCAGGTCGCCGCAGAACAGTACTGACCGATCGGGGAACCAGACGATCGAGTCGTTGGTGGTGTGTGCCGGGGTCCCGACGTGGACGACCTCGGCGCGCAGGTCGCCGGAGTGCACGGTGACGCGGTCGGTGAAGGTGACGAAGGGCGGGTCGAGGGGGAGGTCGCCCCAGTCGGGGTTCTGCCAGTACGGCAGCTCGCGAGCGGGGCCGAACGCGATCGCCTCGGCGCGGGCGCGCTCGTGGGCGACGATCGCGGCGCCGCCGAAGAGCGCGTTGCCGAAGGTGTGGTCGCCGTGGTGGTGGGTGTTCACGAGGGTGCGGACGGGCCGGTCGGTGACCGCGGCGATCGTGTCCAGGAAGGCGCGGGTGCGGCGCTCGGTGGAGCACGCGTCGATCGCGAGCACCCCCTGCGCCCCGACCACGAAGCCGGTGTTGTTGATCCACCACGTGCCGTCGGGCTGCACGTAGGCGTGGATGCCGTCGGAGACCTCCTCGCGGCACGGGGGGCCGGGGACGGTGATGTCGTCGTGACGTGAGCTCATGGCGGGGATCTCCTCAGCGCAGCGGGACGGGTTCGCGGCCGGCGACGACGCCGGCGTCGACGGCACCGAGACCGTCGGCCTCCAGGTGGACCCGGTCGCCGACGCGCAGCCACGGGTAGGCCTCGGCGCCGTGGACGCGGGACAGCTCGAGCAGGCAGCCGGTGCCGACCGTGCCGGAGCCGATGAGGTCGCCGGGCACGACGCGGGTGCCGCGGGACGCGTAGGCGATCATCTGGCCGAAGGTCCAGTAGAGGCTGTCGAGCCGGCCCGCGCTGCACGGTCGGCCGTTGACCGACGCCGCCATCGCGGCCGCGGCCGGCAGCTCCTCGGGGGTGAGCATCCAGGGCCCGCAGCTCGACGCGAAGTCCTTCCCCTTGGCCGGCCCGAGGTTGAGCTTCATTTCTGTGCCCTGCAGGTCGCGCGCGCTCCAGTCGCAGAACAGGACGTAGCCCGCGATGTGGTCGACGGCCTCGGTCGGCGTGAGGTCGCCGCCCTCCCGGCCGATGACCGCGGCGATCTCCAGCTCGTAGTCCAGCGCCTGGCTGCCCGGCGGGACGGCGACATCGGTGTGCGGGCCGCGCAGCGACGCGGGGTTGGTGAAGTAGAAGACCGGCTGGGAGTACCAGAGCGGGTCGACCTCCAGCCCGATCGCGGCGCTCGCCGTGACGACGTGCTCCTCGAACGCCATGAAGTCGCGGATCGACGGCGGGCGGGGGATGGGCGCCAGGAGCTCGACGTCGTCGACCGGCTGCTCGTCTGCGGCGGCGCGGGCCGCCACGTCGAGCCGGTCGTCGGCGATCAGGGCGAGCAGGGTCGTCGACTCCGGGACCGGGTGCAGCCGGTCGTCGCGCCACACCCCCACCCGCTCGGTACCGCCTTCGTCGCGGAACGTGCTCCAGCGCATCTCAGGCGAGCTCGGCGCGGAGCTGCTCGGCGGCCATCGCCATCGAGACGAGCTTGCCGCGGGCCATCGGCCGTGGCAGGGAGAACAGGCCGCAGTCGGTCGTCAGGTGGATCCGCTCCGCCGGCACGTGCTCCAGCATCTTGCGGACGCCGGTGACGATCACGTCGGGACTCTCGACCACGAGCCGTTTGATGTCGATGCAGCCGATGCCGACCCCCTTGTCGCTGGGGTAGCGCGACCAGAGGGCGAAGTCGTCGTCGGGGAAGCCGGTCTCGGCGAAGGCGTACTCGACGGCGTCGACCCGGAGCTCGTTCGCGACGAGCTCGTGGAATCCCGCGTAGGGGGTGATGCCGACCGGGACGCCGCTCGCGAGGTGGCAGATGTGGAAGATCGTCAGCGCGTCGACCCCGTCGAGGGCTTGGTTGAGCGTCTCGACGACCAGGGGGTAGTCCTCCGGCTGGTGCAGCGTGAAGCCCACGTCGTCGAGCTGGAGCACCTCGACCCCGGCGGCGACCGCGTCCTTGAACTCGGCGTTGTAGGCCGCCGCGAGATCGCGGTACATCGCCTTCTTGTCGTGGTAGTGCCGGTCGGTGAGCCAGCCGGCGAGGTTGGCCGGGCCCATCCCGCTGCAGAACTTCACGGTGCGGGGGCTGACGGCGCGCGCGGCGCTCCACAGGTCGGCGAGGTGCATGGTGCCGCGCCCGATCGGACCGTCGACGGCCGTCTCGCTCCACGTCCCGGCGAAGGGCGCCGCGGTCTCGCGCCCGAAGAGGTCGAAGATGTGGTTGGGCGCGGGCTCCACCGTGATGCCGTCGAGGTGGTACGCGGGGTAGAGCAGGAACGACGAGATGAAGCCCTCGTGGCGGTCGTACCAGAGGTGGCCGTCGGTGGGCAGGTCGATACCGGCGTCGACCTGGTCGCCGAGCAGCGCGCGCACGCCGTCGGCGTACGCCTCGGCGAAGTCTCCGCGGCGCATCGCGACCCGGATGTCCTCGCCGCCGAGGTCGAAGGTGTTCCACTTCGGCCGCGGGTAGGAGCCCACCGCCGTCGTCGGGAAGAGGTGACCGAAGTGGTCGCTGAGCCGGCGGGCCATGGTGGGCCTCCACGTCGTCGGGGTCGTGGAGCCCACCGTGGCGCGGAGCGCCCCCGCGGTCACGTGCCGGATCGGTTGCGATCGGCGCTTGACAGCGCCGTCAGGAGACGGCGATCAGCTCGGCGGCCTGCCGGAAAGCGAGTGCCGTGCGCGAGGCGTCGTCGGCGCGGGTGGCCACGGAGACCTGGCAGACCGGTCCGGCGATCGGCACGAACCGCACGTCGGGCCGCGGGAAGAATCGCCGCGCCGGGTCACCGTGCAGCCCGAGCATCCCCGACGTGGCGACGGCCGCGGGGATCCCGGCCGGGGTGCGCACGGTGGGCGCGTGTCGGGACGTCTCGACCGCGGGGCCGGCCCACGACGCCAGGCCGGGATGCCGCCCGAGCGGCCGCACCCAGCCCCACCCCTCGACGTCGCGGTCCTCGAGACGCTCCGCGTCGGCCAGCGCACAGGACGCCGGGACGACCGCCACCGTGCCGGTCCGCAGCACGGCGTCGAGGCGTAGACCGTCCACCGGGCCGACGTCGTGGACCACCGCGACGTCGACCTCCCCGTCGCGCACGGCGTCGTACTGCGAGTCCCAGTCCAGCTCGACGTGCACGAGCCTGCTCTGCGGCAACTGTGCGGCGACCAGCTCCCGCAACTCGGTCCAGCGCTCGGCGGCCCCGAAGCCCAGGACACCGACCCGCACCGTGGCGCCGTCGTCCGCCGGCGGCGCCTCCCGGACGGCGGCGGCGAGGTCGTCCACGCGCGCCAGCAGGTCCCGCGCTCGATCGACCAGCCGCGCGCCGGCCGGCGTCAGGTCCACCCGCCGACTCGTGCGGTCGAACAACCGCGCCCCGACCTCCTTCTCCAGGGCACGGACACGCCGCCCGAAGGCCTGCGGCGCGATCCAGTGCCGCTCGGCCGCCTTCCGGAAGTGCCGTTCCTCCGCCAGCGTCACCGCGTAGCGGAGCGCCTGGATGTCCATGTCCCGCCTCCGTGCCGACGACGCTACTGCGGGAACGGGCCGTGAGGAATGGCGCTTGACCTGCACCGTCGTCGAGGTCGCACCGTCGGCACATGACCTCGCACCAGCCCACCGCCCTCGTCACCGGCGCGTCCCGCGGACTCGGGCGCGCCCTCACCGCCGACCTCGCCCGGGACGGCTGGCGGGTCGTCGTCGACGCCCGCCACGGCGACCAGCTCGCCGAGGCCGTCGCCGGCCTGCCCGGGGTCGTCGACGTCCCCGGCGACGTCGCCGACCCCGCCCACCGCACCGCGCTCGCCTAGGCCGCCGACGACCTCGGCGGCCTCGACCTCCTCGTCCTCAACTCGAGCCTGCTGGGGCCCAGCCCGCAGCCAGAGCTGGCCGCCTACCCGCTCGACGTG
>CADCTH010000302.1 GCA_902805495.1 uncultured Actinomycetospora sp. | reverse complement strand
GCGCCTGCCCGCGCGCGTGCCAGCAGCTCGCGCCCGGCAGCGCCCTGCTCACGGGCCTTGCGACGGCGCCGCCCGGGCTGCCGTGGCTCTCGCTCTGGACCGCCGACGACGAGACCGTGACCCCGCCCGAGTCCGCCGAGCTCCCGGGCACCGACGCCGTGCGGCTGCAGGACGTGTGCAGCGACGCGACGGTCACCCACTCGCGGCTGCCCAGCGACCCCCTGAGCGTGGGCCTCGTCCTGCGCGCCCTGGGCACCGGTCCCCTGCCGACCGCCGACCCCGGCGAGTGCGACGCCCTGCGCGCCGAGGGCCGGTCCTGATCGTCCGCTCGGTGATCGACTCCCCGGTGATCGAAGTACCGATACGGACACTGAACGTCTGCGACGCCACTTCGCTGACACCCGGGGACTAGCTCGTGACGTCCTTGGTGGTGAAGTTCGCCCACGCCGCGAGCATGAGGACGACGACGTAGCCGGCCTGGAGCCACAGGCCCGCGGTGATGTCGCGCAGGAAGATCGGGTCGCGGAAGAAGTCGATCCACGCCAGCCAGTACCGGGTGGGCAGGTAGGGCGTGACGGAGGCGGCTGCGTCGAGGCTGACCAGCACCTGGCTGGTGATCAGCGCCGCGAGGGCGCCGAGGGTCGCGCCCAGCGACGACGCGGTGAGCGTCGAGAGGAACAGCGCGATCGCCGCGACGCCCAACATCGAGACCACGACGTAGCCCATCGCCCCGAGCAGGCGCGCGGCGAGATCCGTGGGCGAGAGCGCCTCGCCCGAGAGCGACGACACCGACGACTGCGCCCGCTCGCGGGCCGCCTCGGGGTCGGCGGCCGCCGTGGAGTCTCCGGTGTCGGCGCCGACCTGTCCGCCCGACTGTGCGCCCGCGGCCCCGCTGGACGCCGCGTCCGAGCTCCCGACCTGGCTGCCCCCCGGGCCCGACGCCGGCTGCTGGCCCCCGGGCGACGTGCCCGCGACGCCGCCGTCGTCGCCGGTGACCTCCGGCAGCGCGCGCACCACCGCCACCGGGTCGCCGGCCCCGAACAGCGCCACCCCGACGACGTACGACGTCCCGGCCACCGCCAGCACCGCGCCGACGACGAACACGACGACCGCCACGAGCTTGGCCACCAGCAGCGCCGTGCGCCGCACGGGCCGCACGAGCAGGTAGCGCAGCGTGCCCTGCGCCGACTCCCCCGCCACCGCGTCGCCCGCGACCACCGCGACCGCGATCGGCAGGAAGATCGGCAGGACGAGCGCCAGCGCCGCCGCCGGGTACAGCGAGCCCGACTGCAGCACCGCCGACAGGAACGCCGCGCCCTGCCCCGGCGGCGGCGAGATGCGCGTCGTCGCCAGGAACACCGCCACCACCGCGGGCAGCAGGCACAGCAGCCCGATCGCGGCCCACGTCCGGGGCCGGCGGGCGAGCTTGACCAGCTCGACACCGATCACCGGCGCAACCCCCCGGCGGGGGTCCGAGCGGAATCCGACCCCGGCCCCGTCAACGCCACCACCACGTCCTCCAGGCTCCGCCGCTGCTCGGCGAGACCGTCGAGCGGGACGCCGCGCTCGACGAGGTGGCGCGCCGGCGCCGGCGGCCCGCCGGTCGTCGCGTCGACGACGAGGGTCTCGCCGTCGCGCTCGGCCACCGCCCGCCCCAGCACGCGCACCGCGGCCTCGGGGTCGGGCGTGCGCACCAGCAGCCGGCCGGTCGGGCCCCGCACGGCGTCGAGCGCGTCCTCGAGCACCAGCCGCCCGCGGTCGACGACGCCGACGTCAGTGCACAGCGCCTCGATCTCGGCGAGCAGGTGGCTGGAGAGGAAGACCGTGGTGCCGGCGGCGTTCAGCTCGATCAGCAGGTCGCGCACCTCGCGGATGCCGTGCGGGTCGAGGCCGTTGGTGGGTTCGTCGAGGATCAGCAGGCGCGGCCGGTCGAGCAGCGCGCCGGCCAGCCCGAGGCGCTGGCGCATGCCCAGCGAGTAGGTCCGCACGGGCCGACGGTCGACCGCGCCCAGCCCGACGCGGTCGAGCACCTCCTCCACCCGGTCGCGGCGGCGCCGGCCGTCACGGTCCCGGCGCGGGCCGGACGCGTCGAGCAGGCCGAGGTTCGTCCGCCCCGACAGGTGCGGGTAGGCGGCCGGGCCCTCCACCATCGCCCCGATCTCGGGGAGCACCTCGGCCACGCGGGCGGGCACCGGGCGCCCGAGCACCTCGATCTCCCCGCGCGTGGCGTAGACGAGCCCGAGCAGCATCCGCACCATCGTCGTCTTGCCCGAGCCGTTGGGCCCCAGGAAGCCGTACCGGGCACCCTCGGCGACGTGCAGGTCGACGTCGTCGACGGCCGCCCGCGTGCCGTAGCGCTTGGTCAGGCGACGGGTCTCGATCACCAGGCGGTGCTGACGGGTCGAGCTCCGCTGCGCTGCGTCTCCCGCGCTCACGTCTGCCCCCCGGCCAGGAGATCGGCGGCCCCGGAGTCGATCGTCGCCGGCGGCACGAGCCCGGAGAGCACCCACGCGCGGGCGCCGTCCGTGCTGCGCACCACCGCGAGGGTCAGCAGCGGCGTCTCCAGCGCCGAGCCCTGGCCCGCGACGGACAGCGTCCGCCCCGCGCCGGCGCGGTCGATCCCGCCGAGCAGGGTGCCCGCGAGGTCGGCGGGCAGCGGCACCGCGACGAGCTGGCCCAGCGTCGTCCCGTACTGCCCCAGCGCCGGGAAGCGTCGCTGCGGGCGCTCGCGGTCGAGTCCGGCGAGGCGGGCGGGCAGCGACGAGCCGTCACCGCGGCCCAGCACCCCGAACAGGTCCGACGTGGGGCTCCGCGTGACGCCGGCGCCCGGGCCGCGCTGCGGTACGAGGGCCGTGGGGTCGGGCGGGCCCTGCACGAGCTCGCCGAACGCGGTGCTGATGAGCGGGTCGGCGACCCCCCGGGCGCGCACCTCGACGGCCACCGGCAGGCCGGTCTCGGCGTCGGCCCACACGTCGAGCGCGCCGACGGTCGTCCCCGGGTCGGCGACCGTGACCCGTACCCCGGCCGCGTCGACCCCGCCGATCCGCCGCGACGGCAGGGCCGTGGCCGGGTCGAGCGCCGCGGCGCCGGCGAGCAGGCGGCGGGCGAGCGCGGGGGGCAGCAGGTCGTCGGGGCGCGGCAGGCGGACCACGGGGTCGGCGCCCACGAGCGTCAGCAGCTCGGCCCCGTAGTCCCAGACCGCCTGGCCGGTCGGCGTCGTGTACCGGTCGCGCTCGCCCACCGCGGTGAGCACGTCGGTGCGCGCCCGGTCCGGCGCGGCGTACCAGCCGCGCAGGCGCGTCACGCCCGAGAGCAGGGTGGTCACGTCGCTCAGCGCCGGGATCCGGGGCAGATCCAGGCCCGCGCGGGCCTCGGCATAGCCGGTCCAGGGGCGGTCGGTGGACGCCGCGATGCGGTCGCGCAGCTCGCCGGGGTCGGCCTGCGCCTCGCCCGGCCGTGCGGAGAGCGCCGCGGGCACCCCCACGAGCAGCGCGCCCACGAGGACCACCACGGCCCACCGCACGACCCTGGCCCCGGTCGTGCCCGACCCCACCGCCACCGGCGCCCCGACTCCCCTCACGCGATCCCGCATCGAGGGTGCCACCGAACCGCGCGGGCGGTGGCCCCGTGGTGAGGCGTTCAGGAGGGCCGGGACGACCCCGAGGGCTCCGGAGCCGCGTCGGACTGCCCGTCGTCCTCCGTCCGCCGCAGGTCACTGGGCTCGTCGGCGGCCTCCGGTGCGGGCGCGACGGGGTCCGGGAACCAGCGGATCTTCGCGACGCTCGCGAGAGCCGTGATCAGCAGCACACCGACGATGACCGCCAGCGAGATCTCGATGCCGATGACCGGGACGTCGAGGGGCTCACCGCCGTTGAGGAACGGCAGCGTGTTGGTGTGCAGGGCCTCGAGCACGAGCTTGACCCCGATGAACGCGAGGATCACGCCCAGCCCGTAGGAGAGGTACACGAGCTTCGCCAGCAGCCCGCCGAGCAGGAAGTACAGCTGGCGCAGGCCCATGAGGGCGAAGACGTTCGCGGTGAACACGATGTACGGGTCGCGGGTCAGCCCGAAGATCGCCGGGATCGAGTCGAGCGCGAACAGCAGGTCGGTCATGCCGATCGCGATCATCACCATGAGCATCGGCGTGACCATCAGCCGCAGCCGCCCGCGGGCGTCGGCGCGACGCACGAACGACCGCGCGCCCACGTAGTCGTCGGTCACCGGCAGCACCCGGCGCACGAGGCGCAGCACCGCGTTCTCGCGGAACTCCTCGTCCTCGCCGCCCGACGTGACGACCTTGATCGCGGTGGCCACGAGGAAGGCGCCGAACAGGTAGAACACCCAGCTGAAGCGGGCGATCACCGCGGCGCCGGCGAGGATGAACGCTCCGCGCAGCACCAGCGCGATGAGGATGCCGAACAGCAGCACCCGGTGCTGGAGCACCTTGGGCACGGCGAACGCGCTCATGATCAGCAGGAAGACGAAGAGGTTGTCGACCGACAGCGAGTACTCGGTGACGTAGCCGGCGACGAAGGCCGTCGCGACGTCCTGCCCGGCCAGCAGGAACAGGCCCACGGCGAAGAGCACCGCGAGCCCGACGTACACCGCCACCCAGCGGCCGGCCTCGCGCACGCCCACCTCGTGGGGACGGCGGCCGACGATCGCGAGGTCGAGGGCCAGGACGGCCAGCAGCCCGACGACGGTCAGGCCCCACACCCAGAAGGGCACGGTCATCAGCGGGTTCTCCGATCTCCGGGGACGTCCGAGCAGGACGGGGCCACCGGAGGTCTCTCCCGCCGCCCGGGACGGGCGACCGGCGGCCCCGGGCACCGGGACGTCGGGTGACGTCCGGTGCCGTGCTGACGAGGCCGGCGCGTGGGGATACTCCCCTCCGCCACCGAGCATGTCACCCGCGTGACGGCGGTGTGTCGCCGCCCCACGTGTGCCCGCCCACCCGACCTGCTTCACGGGTCCGGCTCCCCTATCGGCGTGCTCCCCTGACTGCTGCGCGTCCCATCGCTCACCACCGGCTCAGACGCCGCGGGATACCGTGCGCAGGTGATCAGCCGCCCGCTCCGGGTCCTCGGGGTCGTGCTCGTCGTCCTCGTGCTCGGAGCCGGGACGCTCGGCGCCGCGCCCGCCCCGGGCGGCACGGTGCGCAGTGAGGACCTGCGCATCGACGTCCTCGACGGCCCCGCGGGCGACCAGCCGCAGACCCTCGACGCCACCCTCTGGCTCCCCGCCACCACCGGTGCCGCGCCGGCGGTCCTCGTCGCGCACGGCTTCGGCGGCAGCAAGGACTCGGTCGCCTCCGAGGCGCGCGCCTGGGCCGAGCGGGGCTACGTCGCGCTGGCCTGGTCGGCGCGCGGGTTCGGCGAGAGCACCGGGCAGATCGCGCTGAACTCCCCCGAGTACGAGGTGGCCGACGCCCGCCAGCTCGTCGACCGGCTCGCCACCCGCCCGGAGGTCCGCCAGGACGGGCCGGGCGACCCGCGGGTCGGCGTCACGGGCGCGTCCTACGGCGGCGCGCTGGCCCTGCTGCTCGCGGGCAACGACCCCCGCGTCGACGCCACCATCCCGATCATCACCTGGAACGACCTCGGCCAGGCGCTGTTCCCCGACCGCGCGGGCGCGGTGCCGGCGCCCACCGCGGCCGCGAGCGCCGCGGAGCCGGACGGGGTGTTCAAGCGGGCGTGGTCGGCGCTGTTCTTCGGCAGCGGCTCGCGCCCCGCGCCCGGCCAGGAGCAGGCGCCCCCGCAGGTGTGCGGGCGGTTCCTGCCCGAGATCTGCGCGGGCTACGTCGCGGCCGTCACCACCGGGCGCGAGCCCGCCGAGCTCGCGACGTTCCTCTCCCGCGCCTCGCCGGCCAGCGTCGCCGGGCGGATCACCGCGCCGACGCTGCTGGTCCAGGGCGAGCAGGACACGCTGTTCGGGCTCGACCAGGCCGACGCCACGGCGCGCCAGATCGCCGCGGGCGGCGGGACGGTGGCGGTCAGCTGGTTCGCCGGCGGCCACGACGGGGGCGGCCCGGACGAGCGCACCACCGCGCGCATGCAGGCCTGGTTCGACCACCATCTCGCCGGCACGGTCGCCGACCCGGGCACCGCGTTCACCTACGTCGTCCCCTCGGGCGTGCAGGCCCGCCGCGCACCGACCCAGCGCACGGTCACCGCCGCCGTCTACCCCGGCCTCGAGGGCGGATCCGGCGCGCCGCGGCAGGCCATGCCCCTGCGGGGCGAGGCCCAGGACGTGCTCGCGCCGGCCGGCGGGGCGCCCGCGGCGATCTCGTCGGTGCCCGGCCTGG
>CADCTH010000301.1 GCA_902805495.1 uncultured Actinomycetospora sp. | reverse complement strand
GGCGGCGACGGCGCGGACGAGGTCGCCGCGCACGTCGGTGTGCGAGCGGGCGCAGCGCGGCGCGCCGACGCAGGCCGAGAGCGTCGACCAGGGCGACGGCCCGGTCTCGACGAGGCCGTCGAGGCGGGCGAGCGCGGCGTCGAGCTCGGCGAGGTCGCGCAGCACGACCGTGCGCCAGGGGGTGACGCGCAGCGTGGCGCCGGCGTCGGCGAGGTCGGCGAGCACCACGGCCGTGGCGGCGTCGATCTCCCCGAGCCGCGGGGTGGCCTCCGGCCACGTGAGCACTTCTCGGTGCTCGGGCACCGAGAAGTGCTCACGTGCGCGCAGCGCACCCAGCACCCGCTCGGCGCCCACCTCGGCCACGCGCCACGCCCCGTCGCGCACGGCGAGGAACGCGTCGACGGCGGCGAGGGCCAGGTCGGCGGGGTCGCCGGTGACGCCCGTGGAGGTGCCGGCGAGCCTGAGCTCCCCGTCCACCACGGTCACGTCCGCGTCGAGACCGGCCACGTCGCCGCTGCCGTCGTCGAGGGCGACCAGCAGGCGCCCGGGGACGTCGGTGCGCCCGCGCAGGGCGTCGGCGAGGGTCGCCGCGGCGCCGTCGAGCAGCCCGGATCGGGAGGCGACGACGCTGCACGGCAGGTCGCGGCCCTGGGCGTCGAGGAGCGAGGCTGGGCCGGACGAGAGCGCGCGCAGCTCCTCGGCCAGCGCGTCGGCGGCGTCGACGGTCAGCCCGCGGACCTGCAGCGATCCCCGCGAGGTGAGCTCCAGCGGCGACCAGCCGCCGGCCGCGGCACGCGACAGCGCGCGCAGCTCGTCCGCGCCCACCGCCCCGCCGTCCGGCCGGAAGCGCGCCAGCGCCCCGTCGGCCGCGTCGTGGCGTCGCCAGGCACCCGGGCAGGCGTACGGGACGGTGCGCGCCGCCGACACCGCCGTACGCTGGCGGGCGCCGTCGGGGCGGTGGTCGGCGGGCATCGACGTCACACTATCTAGTCAGATGCTCAGATGTGAGAGCGCCGCGAGCCTCGTCCCGTCCGGTGCGCCCGTGTCACGATGTCTCATCAGATGATCAGGCGGCGGTTGGTCCCAGCCGTCGCCCGACCACCGACCCCCGGGAGCGCCGGTGCTGTTGCTGCTGTCGACGTCCGACACCGACCTGCGCTCGGCGCGCGCGAGCGCCCCGGGGCACGAGGGCGCGTGGCGGTGGGCCAACCCGTCGCGCGTCGCGGTCGGCGACGAGCTGGACGGCCTGCTCGACGGCGTCGACCTCGTCGTGGTGCGCCTGCTCGGTGGTCGCCAGGCGTGGGAGGACGGGCTCGACGCCCTTCTCGCGCCCTCGCAGCCGCGCCCCGTCGTCGTCCTCGGCGGGGAGCAGAGCCCGGACGCGCAGCTGATGGAGTCGTCGACGGTGCCGGTCGGCGTCGCGACGCAGGCGCACCTCTACCTCGCCCAGGGCGGGCCGGAGAACCTCGCGCAGCTGCACCACTTCCTCTCCGACACCGTCCTGCTCACCGGCCACGGCTTCGACCCGCCCGCCGAGATGCCGACGTGGGGCCGCCTCGACGGCTGGGAGCGGCCGGCGGGCGCGGGTCCCCGCGTCGCCGTCGTCTACTACCGCGCGCACCACATGGCCGGGAACACCGCGTTCGTCGACGCCCTGTGCCGCGCGGTGGTCGACGCCGGCGGGGTGCCCGAGCCGGTGTTCTGCTCCTCGCTGCGCAGCCCCGACGACGGGCTGGTCGAGGTCCTGCAGCAGGCCGACGTGCTGGTGACGACCGTGCTCGCGGCCGGCGGGTCGCGGCCCGCGGCGGCCAGCGCGGGCCAGGACGACGAGAGCTGGGACACCGGGGCGCTCGCGGCGCTCGACGTCCCGATCCTGCAGGCGCTGTGCCTCACGCGCAGCCGCGAGGAGTGGCTCGGCGACGACGACGGCGTGAGCCCCCTGGACGCCGCGAACCAGGTGGCCATCCCCGAGTTCGACGGCCGGATCATCACCGTGCCGTTCTCGTTCAAGGAGACCGACGCCGACGGGCTGCCCGTCTACGTCGCCGACCCCGAGCGGGCGGCGCGCGTCGCGGGGCTGGCGGTGAGCCACGCCCGGCTGCGCCACGTCCCGAACGCCGAGAAGAAGATCGCGCTGGTCCTCTCCGCCTACCCGACCAAGCACGCGCGCATCGGCAACGCGGTCGGCCTCGACACGCCGGCGTCGGTGGTCCGGCTTCTGGCGGCGATGAAGGACCAGGGCTACACCATCGGCGACGTCCCTGGTCTCGCCGAGCAGGAGGGTGACCTGCTCATCCGTGCCCTCATCGACGCCGGCGGCTACGACCAGGACTGGCTCACCGAGGAGCAGCTCGCGGCGAACCCCGCGCGCGTGCCGGTCGACGAGTACACGGCCTGGTTCGCGACCCTGCCCGAGGACTTCCGCGCGGGCGTCGAGGAGCACTGGGGCCCGGCGCCGGGCTCGATGTTCCTGCACGACGACGCCATCACCGTCGCCGCCCTGCAGCGCGACAACGTCGTCGTGATGATGCAGCCGCCGCGCGGGTTCGGCGAGAACCCGATCGCGATCTACCACGACCCCGACCTGCCGCCCTCGCACCACTACCTCGCGGCCTACCGCTGGCTGCAGGCCACGTTCGGCGCGCACGCCCTGGTGCACGTCGGCAAGCACGGCAACCTCGAATGGCTCCCGGGCAAGACCGCGGCCCTGTCGGCGTCCTGCGCGCCCGACCCGATCCTCGGCGACCTGCCGCTGGTCTACCCGTTCCTCGTCAACGACCCGGGCGAGGGCACGCAGGCCAAGCGCCGGGCGCACGCGACGCTCGTCGACCACCTCGTCCCCCCGATGGCACGCGCCGAGTCGTACGGCGACCTCGCGCGCCTCGAGCAGCTGCTCGACGAGTACGCCTCGATCCAGGCGATGGACCCCGGCAAGATCACCGCGATCCGCGGCCAGATCTGGCAGCTGATCCAGGCCGCGAAGCTCGACAGCGACCTCGGGGTCTCCGACCAGCCCGAGGACGAGCGCTTCGACGACTTCGTCATGCACCTCGACGGCTGGCTCTGCGAGATCAAGGACGCCCAGATCCGCGACGGCCTGCACGTGCTCGGGCAGGCGCCCGGCGGGCAGGAGCGCGTCGACATGGTGCTCGCGGTGCTGCGGGCGCGGCAGCTGTGGTCGGGGACGAACTCGCTGCCGGGGCTGCGCGAGGCCCTGGGCATGGTCGAGGACGGGTCGACGTCGCGCGCCGACACCGACCGCTTCGAGGAGACCGCGCACTCGCTGGTGCTCGGGATGGAGAAGCGGGCCTGGTCGATCGCGGACGTTCCCGACGTCACCCTCGAGGTGCTGGGCACCGAGCACGCGACCGTCACCGACATCCTGAGCTTCGCCGCGACCGAGGTCGTCCCGCGGCTGAACAGGACCACCGACGAGATCACAGGCGTCCTGCACGCCCTCGACGGCGGGCACGTGGAGGCGGGGCCGAGCGGGTCACCGCTGCGCGGGCTGGTCAACGTCCTGCCGACCGGGCGCAACTTCTACTCGATCGACCCGCGCGCGGTGCCGTCGCGGCTGGCCTGGGAGACCGGGCAGATGCTCGCCGACTCGCTGCTCGAGCGGTACCGCGCCGACCACGACGGCGAGTGGCCGACGTCGGTCGGCCTGTCGCTGTGGGGGACCGCGGCGATGCGCACCAGCGGCGACGACGTGGCCGAGGCGCTCGCGCTGATGGGCGTGCGGCCGGTGTGGGACGAGGCGTCGCGGCGGGTGACGGGGCTCGAGGTGGTCTCCGCCGAGGAGCTGCAGCGGCCGCGCGTCGACGTCGTGCTGCGCATCTCCGGGTTCTTCCGCGACGCGTTCCCGCACGTCGTGGCCACGATGGACGACGCGGTGCAGCTGGTGGCCGGGCTCGAGGAGGCCGACGAGGACAACTTCGTAGCGGCGCACGCGCGGGCCGACGTCGCCTCCGGGTCGGACTGGCAGGCGGCGACGACGCGGATCTTCGGCTCGCCGCCCGGGGCGTACGGGGCGGGCCTGCTGCAGGCGATGGACTCGCGCGAGTGGCGCGGCGACGCCGACCTCGCCGAGATCTACACGACGTGGGGCGGGCACGCGTACGGGCGCGGGCGCCAGGGCGAGTCGGCGGTCGACGAGATGCGTGCGGCGTACCGGCGGATCGCGGTGGCGGCGAAGAACATCGACACCCGCGAGCACGACATCGCCGACTCCGACGACTACTACCAGTACCACGGCGGCATGATCGCCACGGTGCGCGCGCTGACGGGGGCGGCGCCGGCGGCGTACGTCGGGGACTCGACGCGCCCGGAGAACGTGAAGACGCGCTCGCTGATCGAGGAGACGGCGCGGGTCTTCCGGAGCCGCGTCGTCAACCCGCGCTGGATGGCCGCGATGCGCCGCCACGGGTACAAGGGCGCGTTCGAGATGGCCGCGACCGTCGACTACCTGTTCGGCTGGGACGCGACCGCGGGCACGGTGAGCGACTGGATGTACGGCTCGCTGACCGAGAACTACGTGCTCGACCCCGAGAACCGCGCGTTCCTGCGCGAGGCCAACCCGTGGGCGCTGCACGGGATGGCGGAGCGCCTCCTCGAGGCCGTCGATCGGGGACTGTGGGCCGAGCCCGACCCGGCGATGGTCTCGGCTCTCCGCGATGCCTTCCTCGAGGCGGAGGGCGACGCCGAGGGTGCCTAGCGGCAGGTGAGCACTTCTCGGTGCTGGAGCACCAAGAGGTGCTCACATGCCGTCAGGCACCTCGGCCCAGCGGATCAGGGCGATGGCGCCGACGACGAGCGCGCCGCCGGTGACCTGGGCGAGCGTGGGGCGCTGGGCGACCAGCCACCACGCCCCGAGCACGGCGAAGAGCACCTCGCTCAGCCCGACGAACGACGCGAGCCGCGAGCCCAGCCGGCCGACGGCGGCGATGCCCGTGAGGTAGGCGAGCGTCGTCGACAGCGCCGCCACCAGCACCACGCCGACCCACCACGGCGCGGTCGCGCCGGCGAGGTCGATCGGGGCCGTGGTCGCCCGCAGGGGCAGCAGGCCCACGACGCCGACGAGCACGACGACCGCGCTGCCCACCAGCGCGCCGCCCGCGACGAGCACGATCCCCGGCGGACCGTCGACCCCTGGAGCGCCTGCGGCGCCCGCCGACAGGTGGAAGTACGCCGCCAGGCACACCGCCGCCGCCAGGCCCCACAGCACGCCGACGACGTCGACCGCCGCGCCCCGCCCGACGACGAGGACGAGCACGAGGCCCGCGATCGCGAGGCCCGCGCCCAGCAGCGTCGCGGGCCGGGGTCGTGCGGCGGTCCGGGCCCAGGTCCACGCGAGCAGCAGGACCGGCGCGGTGTACTCGATGAGCAGCGCGACGCCCACCGACAGGCGCCCGACGGCGCTGAAGTAGCAGACCTGCGCCCCGGCCAGCGGCACCAGCCCGTAGACGGCGACGGCGCGGAGGTGCCCGGCGCGCGGCCGCCACCCGCGGGCCAGGACGACCGCCAGCGGTACGACGAGCAGCACGGCGGTCCCCGCCAGCCGGCCCAGCGCGACCGCGAGGGGCGACCAGCCCGCGGCCAGCAACGAGGCCGCGAACGGACCGGCGAGCCCGAACGCGAACCCCGAGAGCAGCGCGATCGCGAGGCCGGGCGCGGTCCGCGCCGGTGTCCGGTCGGCGCCCACGTCCGGTGATCAGATCAGCCGGTGACGGCCGGGGCAAGGTCAGGACGGCGCGCCAGCCCAGCGCGCGGCGGCAGTGGTCGATCAGGTCGATGCCGACCCGGCCGTACGTTCTCGACGAGACGACGCAGCAAGATCGGTGATTCGGTGACGAACGACCGCAGATCTGCGGGTGTTCGTCACCGGGATGGCGATCACGGTCGTGAGCCGCGCACGAGCGCGGAGCGCGAGCTCACGAACCGCAGGCGCCGCCGTACGTCGTGATCTTGTAGTCGACGACGGCGAGCGCGGTCTCGAGGGCGCGCAGGCGGTGCACGATGTCGGCGCGGTGCGCCTCGAGCAGGGCCAGGCGCTCGGGCTCGGTCTCCGGGCCCTGCCTGACCATCTCCATGTACCGCCCGATGGCCGCGATCGGCATGTCCGAGTCGCGCAGGCGCGTGATGAACACGACCCGGCCCACGGCGTCGCGGTCATAGGCACGTCGGCCCGACGCGTCACGGGCCACGTCGACCAGCCCGATCCGTTCGTAGTACCGGAGCGTGTGCGCGGTGACCCCGGTCAGCGCCGCCACGTCCGCGATGGGCAGCAGCTCGGGCAGGTCGAGGTCGCGGATCAGCTCCGTCGTGAGCGGCGGCAGGTCGCCCTGCGTCGTCTCGAGCAGGTCCCGCAGACGGTCGGTCGTCACGCTCACCCCGCGACCGTAGGACGTCGAGCGCACTCGAAGGCAAGCGATCCCGGCACAATGCCCGCCGTGACGACGGAGGCAACCCAGTCCTTCACCGCTCAGCGCCCCCGGCTCTTCGGGCTCGCCTACCGCATGCTCGGCTCCGCCCACGACGCCGAGGACGTGGTGCAGGACGCATGGCTGCGCTGGGCCGGCCACGGCGGCACCGTCGACAACCCCGCGGCCTGGCTGACGACGGTGGTCACCCGCCTGTGCCTCAACCGCCTCGACTCCGCACGCGCCCGCCGCGAGACCTACGTCGGCCCCTGGCTGCCCGAGCCCATCCTCACCACCGACCCCGCGACGGGTCCGGCGGCGACGGTCGAGGAGCGCGAGTCGGTGTCGCTGGCGCTGCTCACGACCCTCGAACGCCTGACGCCGCCCGAGCGCGCGGTCTACGTGCTGCGCGAGGCGTTCGGGCACAGCCACGCCGAGGTCGCCGCCGTCCTCGACGTCAGCGAGGCCGGGTCGCGCCAGCTGCACACGCGCGCCCGGCGCCACCTCGCCACCGAGCCCCGGACGCCGACCACCGCCGACGTCGACGCGCTGCTGCGCCGCTTCGTCGCCGCCGCCCGCGACGGGGACCTCGCCGGCCTCGAGTCCCTGCTCGCCGACGACGTCACCGTGTGGTCCGACGGCGGCGGGAAGGTCAGTGCGGCCCGCCGCCCGATCCGCGGCCGCGACGCCGTCGCCCGCTTCCTGCTGGGTGTCCTCGGGCGCGGGCGGTTCCGGGGCCGCGGGGCGGCCGCCGAGGTCAACGGCGCGCCGGCGGCCCTGGCGTTCCTCGACGACGAGCTGGTCGGCGTGCTCGCCGTCGAGCTCGACGGCGACACCGTCGGAACCGTCCGCATCCTGCGCAACCCCGACAAGCTCGCGTTCCTCGCCGACCAGGTGTCACGTTCCGGGGCGCTGTCCGGTCGATCCTCCTGACGGGCGCCACCGGGTGCCCGCGGACCCGGGAGGCGACCATGACCGTGCTCGTGACCGGAGGGACGGGGAAGCTCGGCGGCGCGCTCGTCGCCCGCCTCGAACAGCCGCGCGTGCTCAGTCGCCGGGCGGCGCCGGGGCGCGTCGTCGGCGACCTGCGCACCGGCGAGGGGGTCGACGACGCCGTCCGCGACGTCGCGGTGATCGTCCACTGCGCCACCGCCCCGCGCGGCGACGCCGACGCCACCGCACGGCTGGTCACGGCCGCGCGGCGGACCGGCACCCCGCACCTCGTGTACGTCTCGATCGTCGGCGTCGACCGCATCCCGCTGCCCTACTACCGCGAGAAGCTGCGCGCCGAGCGCGTCGTCGAGGAGTCCGGGCTGCCCGCGACGATCCTGCGCGCCACCCAGTTCCACGACCTGCTCGCGACCCTCTTCGCCACCACCGCGCGCGTCGGCGTGCTGCCCGTGCCCGCCGGGACCTCGTTCCAGCCGGTCGCGGTCGACGACGTCGCGGCCCGGCTGGCCGACGTCGTCGCCGGGCCGCCGCCGGGCCGGGTCGCGGACCTCGGCGGCCCCGAGGTCCGCGGCATGGCCGACCTCGCACGCGCCTGGCGGTACGCCACCGGCCGGCGGCGTCCAGTAGTGCCGCTGCGCCTGCCCGGAGCGATCGCGCGGGGCTTCCGCTCCGGCGCCCACCTCACGCCCAACCACGCTGACGGCGTCGGCACCTCAGAGCAGTTTCTCGCCGCGCGGGCGGGGGTGCGGTCGTGAACGTCCGCGTGCTGCTCGTCGTCCTCGCCGCGTCGCAGATCGTCACGGGGGCGTGGGCGTTGTTCGCGCCGCCGTCGTTCTACGCCGACTTCCCCTACGGGGGGACACCCTGGGTCGCGCTGCTCCCGCCCTACAACGAGCACCTCGTGCGCGACGCCGGCGCCGGCCTGCTCGCGCTCGCCGTCGCGCTGGCGCTGGCGCTGGCGGCGTGGTGGCTCGACCGGCGGGTGGTGATCACCGCCGTGGCGGCGTTCCTGACGTTCACCGTGCCCCACGCGGTGTTCCACTCACTGCACCTCGAGCACTTCCCGCTCGGCGACGCCGTGGCCCAGCAGGTCGGGTTCGTCGCCGAGATCGTGCTGGCGGTCGCGGTCCTCGTGCTCGTCAGCCGGGACCGGGTGCCGGTCCCGCGGTGAAGCCGTGCACGACGTCGGAGATCGACGCCCGCAGGCCGGTCGTGTCCCGGGACGGGCGGCCCGCCCCGGCGAGCTCGTCGAACGCGAGACCGTCCAGGCACGCGACGAGGTCGTCGGCCCGGCGGGCGGGCTCGTCGATGTCCAGCCCCTGCAGGGTGGCCGCGACCCGCTCGCGCACCCGTGCCCCGGCGGCGCGCAGCGCGGCCTCCAGCTCGGGGCGCCGGGTGGACTCGAGGGCGAGCTCCCAGCGGGCGAGCAGACGTTCCCGATCGTGGGCGAGCCAGCGCCCGACCATCGCCACGCACACGGCGACGAGGTCGTCGACGGTCGCGGGGGCGGCGCCGCCGGCGGGCATCTCCGCGAGCGTGCGGGCCGCCATCCGCTCGACGCACGCCTGCAGGAGCGCCGCGCGGGTGCGGAAGTAGTAGGAGCTCGTGCCCTCGGCGAGACCGGCGGCGGCGTCGACGGCGCGGTGGGTCAGCCCGCGCATCCCCGCGTCCGCGAGCACCGCGATCGCCGCGTCCGCCAGGACGTCCCGTCGCTCCACGTCACCCCTTCCGCCGTTGCCTCTACAGCCGTAGAGTAGCCGCTACTACAGATGTAGAGGAGCTGAGGGCCATGCGCGCCGTCGTGGTGGGAGCGGGTCTGGGCGGTCTGGCGAGCGCGATCGCGTTGGCGCGGCAGGGATGGGGGGTCACGGTGCTCGAACGACGGCCCGCGCCGGCCGAGGCCGGCGCGGGCATCGCGATGTGGCCCAACGCGCTGCGCGCGCTCGACGCCCTGGGGCTGGGGGAGCAGGTCCGGGCCGCGGGCACCGTCGAGATCGGCGGGGGCATCCGCACCGCGTCGGGACGCTGGCTCTCGCGGCTCGACGCCGCCGACCTGCGGCGACGCCAGGGCGACGGCGTCGTGCTGCTGCCGCGCCCGGAGCTCCACGCGATGCTGCGAGCTGCGGCGCCGGCCGTCACCACCGGCGCCGGGGTGGTCCGGGTCGAGCCCGGGGACGAGGTGACCCCCGCCGTGGTCCACGACGACGCCGGGGGCGCCCACGAGGCCGACCTCGTCGTCGCGGCCGACGGGGTGCGCAGCATCGTGCGGTCCGCGTCCTGGCCGTCGGTGACCCCGCGGGTCACCGGCACCACCGCGTTCCGGCTCACCGCCGCCCACGAGCTCGCCGAGGGCGGCGAGAGCTGGGGCGGCGGGGACCTCGTCGGCCTCGCGCCGCTGCCCGGTGGTCGCACGTACCTGTGGGCGGTGGTGCCGACGGGCGAGGCACCGACGGACCCGGCGGACGACGCCCTCGGGTGGCTCCGGCGCCGGCTCGCGCACTGGCACGCACCGATCCCGCAGGTGCTCGCGGCCGTCGACACGCCCGTGCTCGTGCACCGGCTCGAGGAGCTCCGGCCGCCGCGCACCTGGCACCGCGGCCGGATCGCCCTGCTCGGCGACGCGGCGCACGCCATGACCCCGAACCTCGGCCAGGGCGCGGCCCAGGCCTTCCTCGACGCCGTCGGCCTCGCCGAGGAGGCGACCACCGACCCGTCCTCGCTCGCCGCCTACGACCGCCGGCGGCGCCCCGTCGCCGAGGCCGCCGCGCGCCGCTCGCGCCGCGCCGGCCAGGTCGCCGAGTGGCGCTCACCCCTCGCCGTGGCCGTCCGGAACGCGCTCGTCGCCGCGGTGCCGGCGAGCGCCGCCGCCGCGGGCCTCGACGGCCTGCTGGGCCTCCCCGCCACCCGGAAGGAGCTCGTCCGATGACCACCCACGTCGTCGTCGGCGCGTCCGGCGGCATCGGCCGCGCGGTCTGCGCCGACCTGGCCCGCCGGGGCCTGCCCGTCCGGGCGGTGACGCGCTCGGGCACGCCGGTGGACGGGGCCGAGGCCCTCGCCGCCGACGCGACCGATCCGGAAGCGATGCGCGCCGCCTGCCGCGACGCGGTCGCCGTGTACCACTGCGTGAACCCGCCCTTCGCCTCCTGGCGCGCGGCATTCCCCGCCGCGACGCGGGCCCTGCTCGCCGCGGCCGGCGACGCGGGCGCCCGGCTGGTCTTCGCCGACGACACCTGGATGTACGGGCGGGTCGACGCCCCGATGCGCGAGGACACGACCGTCGCGCCCGTCAGCGAGAAGGGCGTGCTGCGGGCCTGGCTGGCCGAGATGGTGCTGGCCGCGCACGCCCGGGGCGAGGTCGAGACGGTGATCGGGCGGGCGCCGGAGCTCTGGGGGCCCGGGGTCGAGTCGCTGCTCGCCGGCGGGATCTTCGCGGCGGCCGCGCACGGGCGCACCGCCCGCTGGCCCGGCGACCCCGACCTGCCGGTGACCGCCGGCTACACCCCCGACGTCGGTGCCGCGCTCGTCGAGCTGGCGCTGGCGCCCGCGTCCGCCACGGGGCGGGTCTGGCACACGCCGGTACCGCCGCCGATCACCGGGCGCGCGTTCGTCGAGCGGGTGTTCCGGGCCGCCGGGCGCGCGCCGCGGGTCGGGCGCATCACGCCGGCGATGGTGGCGGCGCTGCGCCTGGTCGCGCCGGTCGCGCGCGAGGGCGCGGAGCTGCTCTACCAGTTCGAGCAGCCGTTCCTCGTCGACGACTCCGCGTTCCGGTCGGTGTTCTCCACGCGGGCCACCGACTGGGACGACGGGATCGCCACGACGCTGGACTGGTACCGCGCCGACCCCGACCGCACGCGCCTCCGGTTGGTGCCGGCGTGATCACCGCGATCCGGGACCGGGCGTGGGCCCGGCACCGGCACCGGACGGCGGCGGGCAGGATGGCGGGGTGAGCACTCCGCTGGTCCTCGGCATCGAGACGTCGTGCGACGAGACCGGCGTGGGCCTGGTCTCGGGCGGGGTCCTGCTCGGCGACGCGCTGGCCTCGAGCATGGACGAGCACGCGCGCTTCGGCGGCGTCGTGCCCGAGGTCGCCGCGCGGGCGCACCTCGAGGCCATGGCGCCGATGGTGCGCACGGCGCTGCGGCGCGCGGAGGTCGACCTCGCCGACGTCACCGCCGTCGCCGTCACCGCCGGCCCGGGGCTGAGCCCCGCGCTGCAGGTCGGCCTCGCGGCGGGCAAGGCCTACGCCCTCGCCGCCGGGGTGCCGCTCTACGCGGTGCACCACCTCGCCGGGCACGCGGCCGTCGACGTCCTCGACCACGGGCCGCTGCCCGAGCGGTGCGTCGCGCTGATCGTGTCCGGCGGGCACACCTCGCTGCTGAGCGTCGGCGACCTGGCCCGCGACGAGATCGTGCACCTCGGCGACACCGTCGACGACGCGGCGGGGGAGGCGTTCGACAAGGTCGCGCGGCTGATCGGCCTGCCCTACCCGGGCGGACCGGCGATCGACCGCGCGGCGCGCGAGGGCGACCCGCACGCCATCGCCTTCCCGCGCCCGCTGACCGGCCCGTCCGACCCGCCGTGGACGTTCTCGTTCTCGGGGCTCAAGACGGCCGTGGCGCGGTGGGTCGAGGCCCACGACGACACGGGCGGCGCGCTCCCCGTGCCCGACGTCGCCGCGTCGTTCCAGGAGGCCGTGGCCGAGACGCTGGCCCGCAAGGCCGTCGCCGCCTGCGTCGACCAGGGTGCGGACACGCTGCTGATGGTGGGCGGCGTGGCGGCCAACTCGCGCGTGCGCGGGCTGGTCGAGGAGCGATGCGCGGCGGCCGGGATCGCGCTGCGCGTCCCGCCGATCCGGCTGTGCACCGACAACGGGGCCATGATCGCGGCGCTCGGCGACCTGCTCGTGCGCGCCGGCGTCGAGCCCGACCCGCTCGACGTGGCCGCCGACCCGCGGGCGCGGCTGACCGGCGCGCTGCTGCACGGGACGCGGGCGTTGCCCGTGGGGTGAACGGCGGCACCTGTCGGAGCCCTCACGTCGACACCCCGGCGGCGCCCCGGTACCGGTGGAGGCGTGCCCGGATTCCGCGCCGTCCTCGACGCCGAGCGCTTCCCGATGCGCCGGTGGCAGATCCTCGCCGTGTCCGACGACCACGGCGTGGACGCCCGGACCCGCACGAAGCTCGAGCAGATCCCCGACCGGCCCTACGTCGACGCCGGCGACGTCATGGTCGCCCTGGCCATGACCCCGGCCCACCTCGCCGCCCGCACGCCCCTCTAGCCATGTGAGCACTTTCCGCCCCCATAGGGGCGGAAAGTGCTCACGTGCGGGTCGCGGTGACGGCGAGCAGGATCGCGGTGGCGTTGTCGTGCCCGCCCTCGTCGAGCGCGGCGTCGACGAGCGCCTTCGCCCCGGCGTGCACGGCGTCGGCGTCGGCCGGGGTGCCGGCCGTGGCCAGGGCGGCGGCGAGCACCGCGGGGTCGGGCAGGTGGTTCCACACCCCGTCGCTGCAGAGCAGCAGCGTGCCGGAGCCGTCGAGCACCCAGCTGCGGTGGCGCGCGAGGACGTCGGGCGCGTCGGCGGCGAGCCACCGCGTGATGACGTGCGCCCGGGGGTCGGTCAGCGCGTCGTCCTCGCCGACGATGCCCGCGGCCACCATCTCGGCGGCCCACGAGTCGTCCTCCGTGAGCGCCGCGGAGTCCTCCGGCGCCGCGGGCGTCAGCCAGTACGCGCGGCTGTCGCCCACCCACGTCACCACCGCGCGCTCGCCGTCGGCGACCGCGGCGACGTAGGTGCAGGCCGGGGCGGCACCGGCGCCCGGCGCGAGCGCGGCGACGGCCCGGCGCGCCGCGTCG
>CADCTH010000300.1 GCA_902805495.1 uncultured Actinomycetospora sp. | reverse complement strand
GCTGGCGCTGCGCGAGCAGGCCGACGGCGCCGCCGGCACCTACGGCCCGCTGGCGGGGACGTTCACCCCGCAGCCGGCCGTCGGCTGACGGGACCCGACGAGACCACCGACCCGCCCGGGCGCGGGGGCGACACGGTGTTACCGTGAAGCCCCGTGGATCGCGGAGAGTCCGACCGCTACATCGCCCGAACGGCCCTCTCGATCGTGCCGGGGGTCTGATGCATCCGGCACGCACCACCAAGCACGTCTTCGTCACCGGCGGCGTCGCCTCCTCGCTCGGCAAGGGGCTGACCGCGTCGAGCCTGGGACAGCTGCTCACCGCGCGCGGCCTGCGCGTCACGATGCAGAAGCTCGACCCGTACCTCAACGTCGACCCCGGGACGATGAACCCGTTCCAGCACGGCGAGGTGTTCGTGACCGAGGACGGGGCCGAGACCGACCTCGACATCGGCCACTACGAGCGCTTCCTCGACCGCGACCTCTCCGCCCGCGCGAACGTGACGACCGGCCAGGTCTACTCGACGGTCATCGCCAAGGAGCGCCGCGGCGAGTACCTCGGCGACACCGTGCAGGTCATCCCGCACATCACCGACGAGATCAAGGCGCGGGTGCTGGCCATGCGCTCGGCGATCGGTGACGCGCCCGCCCCCGACGTCGTCGTCACCGAGGTCGGCGGCACCGTCGGCGACATCGAGTCGCTGCCCTTCCTCGAGGCCGCGCGGCAGCTGCGCCACGAGGTCGGCCGGGACAACTGCTTCTTCCTGCACGTCTCGCTGGTGCCGTTCCTGGCACCGTCGGGCGAGCTGAAGACCAAGCCGACGCAGCACTCGGTGGCCGCGCTGCGCAACATCGGCATCCAGCCCGACGGGCTCGTGCTGCGCGCCGACCGGGACATCCCCGAGGACATGACGCGCAAGATCAGCCTGATGTGCGACGTCGAGGACGACGGCGTCGTCGCCTGCCCGGACGCCCGCTCGATCTACGACATCCCCAAGGTGCTGCACGGCGAGGGCCTCGACGCCTACGTGGTGCGCCGGCTGGGCCTGCCGTTCCGCGACGTCGACTGGACGGTGTGGGGCGACCTGCTCGACCGCGTCCACCACCCCAAGGAGACCGTCGAGGTCGCGATCGTCGGCAAGTACGTCGACCTCCCCGACGCCTACCTCTCGGTCACCGAGGCGCTGCGCGCCGGCGGGTTCGCCCATCGGGCGCGGGTCGCGATCCGCTGGGTGCCCTCCGACGAGTGCGAGACGCCGGCGGGGGCGACGGCGGCGCTCAAGGGCGTCGACGGGGTGCTCGTGCCCGGCGGCTTCGGCATCCGGGGCATCGAGGGCAAGCTCGGCGCGCTTGCGCACGCCCACCGCCACGGCATCCCGGCGCTGGGGCTGTGCCTGGGGCTGCAGTGCATGGTGATCCACGCGGCCCGGGAGATGGCGGGGCTCGAGGGCGCGAACTCCGCGGAGTTCGACGAGACCACCCCGCACCCGGTGATCTCGACGATGGCCGACCAGCACGACGTCGTCGCGGGCGAGCGGGACATGGGCGGCACGATGCGCCTCGGCTCGTGGCCGGCGGCGCTCGCGCCCGAGACGATCACCCGCGCGGCCTACGGCACGGGGCGGGTCACCGAGCGCCACCGGCACCGCTACGAGGTCAACAACGCCTACCGCGAGCGGCTGGCCGACGCCGGCCTCGTGTTCTCGGGGACGTCGCCGGACGGGACGCTCGTCGAGTTCGTCGAGCTGCGCCGCGACGAGCACCCCTTCTTCGTCGGCACCCAGGCCCACCCGGAGCTCAAGAGCCGGCCCACCCGCGCGCACCCGCTCTTCCGGGCGTTCGTCGCCGCCGCGCTGCGGCACCTGACGTCCGGGCGCCTGGACCTCGGGGACACCCGCGACGTGCCGGACGGCGCCGAGACCGACGGCGGCACCGCCCGGGTCGACGGCGTCGACGTCCCGGCCGCCGAGCCGGTGTCGTCGTGACGGCGCCGCGCACGCCCGAGAGCCTCGCCGACCCCCACGAGGGGCACCCGCCCCACGCGTTCACCGTCGAGGACTCCGAGATCCTCTACGACGGCCCGATCTTCGCGCTGCGCCGCGACCGGGTGCGGATGCCGGGCGGGCGGGTCGCGGGCCGCGAGAAGGTCGAGCACTTCGGGGCCGTGGCCATCGCCGCCCTCGACGAGGACGACCGCCTGGTGATGATCTACCAGTACCGGCCCGCCCTGGGCCGGCGCATCTGGGAGATGCCGGCGGGCCTGCTCGACGACCCGTCCGAGGAGCCCGTCCTGGCTGCGCAGCGCGAGCTGGTCGAGGAGGTCGGTATCGAGGCCGACGAGTGGTCGACGCTGGTCGACATCGTCGGCTGCCCGGGCTTCGCCGACGAGTCGGTGCGCGTGTTCCTGGCCCGCGGCCTGCGGTCGGTGGACCGCCCGGCCGGGGGCGACGACGAGGAGGCGGACCTCGTGATCCGCCGCGTGCCGCTCGACGACCTCGTCGCCGGCGCGCTGGCCGGCGCGCTGGTCAACGGGCCGTGCGTGGCGGGGGTGTTCGCCGCGGCGGCGGTGCGCGACGGGTACGCGCCGCGGCCCGTCGACGCGCCGTGGGACCACAAGCCGAGCCAGTTCGTCGCGCGCCGGGCCGCGCAGGGCTGACTCCGCTCACGACGGTCGGCCGGCACGCCCCGGAGGGCGCGCCGGCCGTGACGGTCGGGTGGCTCAGGCGGGGACGGCCTCGCGGCGCTCCGGGCGGGACCGGCGCGCGGTCCCCCGCAGCAGGCCCAGGCCGAGGGTGCCCATGGCCCCGACGAACAGCAGGTCGGACGCGATCGCGACCGGCATGATCACGCCGATCCGGGAGAGCGGGAAGAGCACCGCGGCCAGGGCGAGCGCAGCGGCCAGGCCCCGCGGCGCTCGCTTCGTGACGGCCAGGAGCGCGGCCAGCGCGACCATCGACAGCGGGAAGGTCAGCCCCGGCACGCGCAGGGCCAGGACGCCGGCGAGACTCACCTCGTCGAGACCGGGCGTGCCGAACAGCTGGGCCTGGATGCTGTCCACGGCGAACCCGACACCGCCGACGATCCCGGTCAGGCCCCCGACGGTGACGACCGCGGCGAAGAGGGGCGCGTCGGGCTCGGCCGAGCGGGCGAGACCGACCACCGCGATCGCGAACAGGATCATGGCGAAGGTCAGGGCGACGCCGCCGACGGCGCCGTTGCCGATGCCGTTGCCGAGCGTGAAGAACGCGATGGTGCTGGCGAGGAGGAGGACGGGGGCGAGGAGCGCGGCGACGCCGCTGACGCGCTCGAGGGGTGTGGTGTTCATGGCGATCAGTCCACCGTCGCGGAGCCCCCGGCCCATCACCCCGAATGACGATCGCGGGTGGGCGCGGTGGTGATTCACAGCAGGTGATGACGGCGGGCGAGGGCGACGGCCTCGCCGCGGGACCCGGCCCCGAGCTTGGTCAGCAGGTGCCGGACGTGGGTCTTCACGGTGTTCTCGCTGAGCACCAGCCGGTCGGCGATCGCCCGGTTCGACGCGCCGTCGGCGAGCAGGCGCAGCACCTCCACCTCGCGCCCGGAGAGGACGTCCGCGCTGCCGGGCACCGGCACCGGGGCGGGCCCGGACGGGACGTCGAGCGCGGCGAGCGCCGTGGCCACGGTGGCCCCGCCGACCTCCTCGAGCAGGGGCCGCGCCTCGTCGCCGGCGAGGGCGAGCAGGCCGGGCATCCGCCAGCGGCGGGCGGTCCCGACCACGTCCCGGGCCGCGGCGACCGCCTCGCGGTGCCGGCCCGCGGCGGCGAGGGCGATCGCGCGGTCGAGGTGCGAGGGCACGAGGAACGGAGCGAGGAGCAGGGGACCGCGGGTCAGGTGCTCCGCGGCGCCGGCCGGGTCGCCCGCGGCCAGCGCCGCCTGCGCGCGCGCCGAGGCCGCCGCGGCCGCGGTGAGCGTGTCGTGCTCGGACACGCCGAGCGCGAGGCCGGACAGCTCCGAGGTCCGCCCGTGGCGGCGCAGGATCCGGGCGAGCAGGGCGCGGCGCAGCGGGGTGAGCTCGCGGTCGAGGTCGGTGGCGGTGGCGGGGCGGCACCGGGCCTCGGCGAGCACCAGGTCGTCGCGGGCGTAGGCGACGGCCGCCTCGACCCAGTCCAGCGTCGCGCGCAGGTACGGCAGCCCGCCGAGACGTTCGGGCAGGTCACCGGCCTCCGCGACGGCCGCGCGGGCCTCGTCCCAGCGGGCGGCGAGCAGGCCGGCGCAGGCCCGCTGGAGCAGGAGGCCCAGCCGGACGAGCGGGGTGGGCGCGGCGTCCCGGTCCGCGAGCGCGCGCTCGGTCCGGGCGATGTGCTCGGTGAGCAGGTCCATGCCGCCCTCGTGGGCGATCAGCAGCGGGCTGAGGTGCCGCGCGAGGACCTGCGCGGTGACGTCGTCGCCGGCGGCCGCGGCGAGCGCGACGGCCTCCCGGGTGCGCGCGGCGCTGGTCTCCGGGTCGCCGGTGAACGTCGCGGCGTAGGCCCGGGAGAGGTGGTGCTCGACGCGGGCGGCCGGGGAGAGGTCGGCGAACGCGGGGTCGCCCTCGAGGGCGGCGAGGATCGGCACCAGGCGGGCGTGGTCGGAGGTCGCGACGTGCAGCGCACGGGCGGCGAGCCACCGCGTCACCCGGTCGGCGCGTCCCGACCCGGCGGCGGCGCCCGCGAGCGCGGGCTCGAGCAG
>CADCTH010000299.1 GCA_902805495.1 uncultured Actinomycetospora sp. | reverse complement strand
GGCCTCCAGCAGGTAGCGCCGGAACAGCTGGTGGTTCTCGCTCATCGGGAAGTGCCCGATCTCGCTCATCTCGAGGAACTCGGCGCCCGGGATGCCGTCGGCGGTGCGCCGCCCGTCCTCCGGCGTGGTCAGGTAGTCGTACTCGCCGGTCAGCATGACCACCGGGCACCGCGCGGTGTCGATCTCGCCCAGCTTCCCGCGCAGGTCGTGGTCGACCGAGTAGTAGTACAGGTCGCCGCGGAACGCCTCGGAGCCCTGCGTGTAGTAGAACCACGTCTTCCAACGGTCGGCCAGCGGCGACTGCGGGGCCATGAGGTCCCACGTGCCGCTGGCGGAGACCTGCGCGGCGTTGGCGTGCGGGTGCTGCCACCAGTCGAGGAAGAAGCCGGGGGAGTGGTCGGCACCCTCGACCGGGATGACGCCGTGGAAGCGGTCGGGCCGGCGGTGGGCCAGGTCGAGGGCGACGTTGCCGCCGAACGACGAGCCCATGAAGATCGGCTCGTCGAGCGCGAGGGCGTCGCAGAAGCTGACCACGAACCCGGTGAAGTGGTCGGTGGTCAGCCGGTACTCCTCCGTCCACCACTCGGTGTTGTTCGGCGGGTCGGACTTGCCGTGGCGAGGCAGGTCGTAGGCGATCACCCGGTAGCGGCTGGTGATGTCGGGGTCGCGCAGCAGCTCGCGCCACTGGTGGTTGTGGCACCCCGCCGTGTGCTGGCACACCAGCGGGCGCCCCTGCCCGGCCTCGAGGTAGAAGACGTCGTACTCGGCGCCCTCCACCTCCACGCGGACGTACCGGCCGACGACCTCGTCGTGGTTCGCGCTCGTCACGTGGTGTGCCCCCTCAGCCCAGCGGTCCGGTGATGCGCAGCAGCTCGAGCTGCCGGGTGAGCACGCGCAGGTTCTGCATGATCACGAGGTGGTCGCCCTCCAGCGTCATGTCGCGCTGGAAGGTGGCCGACCAGATGCCGTGGCACATCGGCGGCGGCACCTCGGAGCAGAAGCCCTCCCAGGTCTCGCGGCCCGCCCGGATCGCGAAGTCGTAGGGCTCGAGGGGACCGGGATCGGTCACCAGCTCCTCGATCTTCCCGCGGTGCATCCGCACCAGGAAGCGGTGGTCGACCATGTCGAGCAGGTAGCTGCACGAGAAGTACCGCCCGTGCGCCTGGATCTCGGGATCACCGTCGGAGAGTTCGCGGAACTGCTCGACCGCCGTCGTCGCGCCTGCGCTGCTCATCGTGCCTCCGGCTCGTCGCGGACGGGCACCCGACGGCCTTGCCGATCAGCCCCGGCGACAAACCCGCTATAGGTCCGGCGGGCCCCCGAACAGCGGCTCGTCGACCGCGCGGATCTCCTGGCCCGGCAGGCCCTCGGGGTGCTCGCGGCGCACGGCCTCGAGGGCGTCGAGCGCGAGGTCGAGGTGGTGGCGCTTGGACGCCTCGTAGAACTCCTGCGCGCCCGCGGCGAGCTTCGGCGAGCCGTGCAGTGGCTTGTCCGAGACGCACAGCAGCGTCGCGTGCGGTACGCGGTAGCGGAAGCCGTTGGCCGCGATCGTCGCCGACTCCATGTCGACCGCGACGCTGCGGCTCACCCGCATCGCCGCGAGCGTCGCCTGCTGAGTGAACTCCCAGTCGCGGTTGTCGGTGGTGTGCACGATGCCCAGCCGGTAGGTCATGCCGGCCTTCTGCAGCGCGTCGAGCAGGAACGAGTTGAGCCGGTGGTTCGGCACCACGGGCACGTCGAGGGGCAGCACCTCGTCGAGGACGTGGTCGGCCCGCTGGTAGCCCGTGGCCAGCACGAAGTCGCCCTTCTGCTGGTGGTTCCGCAGGCCCCCGCAGTGCCCGATCATGATCATGGTGTCGGGGCGCAGCACCGCGACGTGGTCGGTGGCCGTCTTCGCGTTGGCCGGCCCGACGCCGATGTTCACGAGGCTCACGCCGTCGCCGTCCTCGGTGCGGTGGTGGAACGCCGGCATCTGCACGCCCTGGCGTGCGGGGCGCTCGGCGTCCGGGAAGCGCTCGAGGAAGGCGTCGACGTGCATCGCGTAGTTGGTGAACAGCACGTGGCGCTGGAACGAGGTCGCGGGCGTGCCCGTGTAGTGGCCGATGCGGTCGAGCGAGAGCGCCATCCGCTCGGGCGAGAACAGGAACAGCTTCTTCGACCGCGTGTCGACGCGCTCCTCGTCCAGCGCGGAGAAGAACGCCGGGTCGTCGAACGGCGGCTGCGGTCGCGACGCCCGGGCGGTGATCCGGGCCCCGGCGCGCAGCAGCCCGGCCAGCTCGCGGCACAGGTAGCGGCGGATGGCGCTCGCGCGGGCGAACTCCCCGTCGAGGTGGGGGTTGTGCGTCGACCACGGCCGCTCGACCTCGAGCGCCCCGTACCAGCCCGCCGCGTCGGCGTCGGCGAGCGCGGTGACGAGGCGCTCGGTGGCCGCGTCGACGTCGGCGGGCGCGGTGCGGGTGCCGTCGACGGTCACCGGGGCGGTCGGGGCCGCGGGGGACGCGGGCACGGACGACGTCGCGGGCCGCCCCTCGTCCCACGCGGCGTCGTCGCCGCGGGTGTGGATGGAGGACATGCCGCGATGGTCGCAGCGCCCCCTGCCGATCTCCGTGCCGGCGTGCGATCGTGGCCCGGACCACACCCGACTCGGCCGGTCGACGACGGCCGGCCCCAGCCAGGAGGCCCGCAGCGGTGAGCGCCCCCAGCGTCCCGAGCACCCCGTCCTACACGTCGGGGACGTCCGACATCCCCCTGCTCGGCGACACCATCGGCGACAACCTGGACCGCACCGCGGCCGCCCGTCCCGACGCCGAGGCGTTGGTCGACCGGGCCCGCGGCGAGCGGTACACGTGGGCGCAGTTCGTCGCCGAGGTGGACGCGCTGGCGCTCGGGCTGCTCGACGCCGGGGTGGCCGTGGGCGACCGCGTCGGCATCTGGGCGCCGAACTGCGCGCCGTGGACGCTGCTGCAGTACGCGACGGCGAAGATCGGCGCGATCCTGGTCAACATCAACCCGGCCTACCGCACGCACGAGCTGGAGTTCGTGCTCAACCAGGCCGGGGTGTCGTTCCTGGTCGCCGCGCGCAGCTTCAAGACCTCGGACTACGCGGCGATGATCGAGCAGGTCCGCCCGAACTGCCCGGGCCTCTCGCGCGTGGTCATCATCGACGACGACGAGTGGACCGGGCTGTTCGACCGGTCCTCGGACGTCGCCCGCGTGCGCGAGGTCCAGGCGACGCTCACCCCGGACGACCCGATCAACATCCAGTACACGTCGGGCACGACGGGCTTCCCCAAGGGCGCGACGCTCTCGCACCACAACATCCTCAACAACGGCTTCTTCGTCGGGCAGCTCATCGGCTACACCGACGTCGACCGCGTCTGCATCCCGGTGCCCTTCTACCACTGCTTCGGCATGGTCATGGGCAACCTCGCGTGCACCAGCTCCGGCGCGACGATGGTCATCCCCGCGCCCGGCTTCGACCCCACGCCGACGCTCGAGGCCGTGGCGCAGGAGCGGTGCACCTCGCTCTACGGCGTGCCGACGATGTTCATCGCGGAGCTGGGGCTGGACGACTTCGAGTCCTACGACCTCACCAGCCTGCGCACCGGGATCATGGCCGGCTCGCCCTGCCCGATCGAGGTGATGAAGCAGGTCGTCGAGCGCATGGGCATGTCCGAGGTGGCGATCTCCTACGGCATGACCGAGACCAGCCCCGTCTCGACCCAGACCCGCGTCGACGACTCGCTCGACCGCCGCGTGTCGACGGTGGGCCGCACGATGCCCCACCTCGAGTCGAAGATCGTCGACCCGGAGACCGGGCGCACCGTGCCGCGCGGGCAGCCCGGGGAGCTGTGCACCCGCGGCTACTCGGTGATGCTCGGGTACTGGGAGCAGCCCGACAAGACCGCCGAGGTCATCGACCGCGCCCGCTGGATGCACAGCGGCGACCTCGGCGTCATGGACGACGAGGGCTACATCAACATCACCGGTCGCATCAAGGACATGGTCATCCGGGGCGGGGAGAACATCTACCCGCGCGAGATCGAGGAGTTCCTCTACACCCACCCCGACATCGTCGACGCCCAGGTCATCGGGGTGCCCGACGAGCGGTACGGCGAGGAGATCATGGCCTGGGTGCGCCAGAAGCCGGGCACCGAGCCGCTCACCGTCGAGTCGCTGCGCGAGTTCTCGCAGGGCCGGCTCGCGCACTACAAGATCCCGCGCTACGTGCACGTCGTCGAGGAGTTCCCGATGACCGTCACGGGCAAGGTGCGCAAGGTCCAGATGCGCGAGGAGGCCGTCGAGCTGCTCGGGCTGGAGACCGGCCGGACGGCCTGAGCCGGGCGCAGACGGGATTCACGGTGGCCGCGGGGGGCTAACCTGGACGTCTGCGCTCCGGCCGGTCCGCCGGGGCGTTTTCTCGTCGGCGAGCGGAACGGGAGACGACGGTGCCGACCGGCAAGGTCAAGTGGTACGACGCCGAGAAGGGCTTCGGGTTCCTGTCCCAGGAGGGCGGGGCCGACGTCTACGTGCCCAAGAGCGCGCTGCCGCGCGAGGTGGAGTCGCTGAAGTCCGGGCAGCGGGTCGAGTTCGGCATCGCTGAGGGCCGGCGCGGGCCCCAGGCGCTGCAGGTCCGGCTGGTCGACCCCCTGCCCTCGGTGTCCGAGGCCTCGCGCCGCTCGCCCGACGAGCTCCACGGGCTCATCGACGACATGATCAAGGTGCTCGAGGCCCGCGTGCAGCCCGACCTGCGGCGCGGCCGCTACCCCGACCGCCGCCACACCAAGCAGCTCGCCGAGGTCGTCCGCGCCGTGGCGCGGGAGCTCGAGGGCTAGCAGGCCTCGAGCTCCCGCCCTCAATTGGCCGGGACCGCCGGGCTCGACGTCGCGGGCACGGGCGCGCTCGACTCGGTCGTCGCCGGAGCGGTGGCCACGGTCGGCGCCGGGGTGGCCGCCGGCTCGACGAGTTCCGGCAGCAGCGGCTGGCGCGGGGTCCCACCGCCGCCGACGCTCGTCGGCGAATTGTTGTCGACGGCGGCGAGGACGGTGCGCAGACGCTGGAGGTCACGGCTCCAGGCGTTCGCGGAGCTGGCGTACACCTCGAAGTCCATGCCGTAGTCGCTGCGGAACTGGGTGCGCACGTTGCCGCCGGGGCCGTTCTCGGCGTTGAGGGCGAACGAGGGGCCGTAGGTGTCGTCGACGACGTAGGCGCCGTAGTTCTGCAGTGTCCAGGCGATCTGCCGGGCGGGCTCGGTGGTCAGCCCCAGCGAGGCGATGTCCACGTCCGGGGGGATCGCGAGCAGCGAGCCCATGCGCATGGCGGTGTTGGTGTTGCCGCCGACCGAGCCGTACCAGCCGACCGCGTAGCTGTCGGACTTCACGGCGGGCCAGCGGAAGCACTCGGCACGGGTGGTGCACTGGGCCAGCTCGGCGCGGGCGTACAGGTTGATCTTCAAGGTGTGCCGCGGACCCTCGGTGCTGCCCGGGCGCAGCTCGCCGACGCGGATGGAGCCCCCGAGGCCGCTCATGCCGGAGCCGCCGTGGGCGCCCCGGACGCCGGGGCCGTAGATGTCCTCGTCGGGGTACCGCACGTAGCTCGTCGCCGGGCCGCCGGCGACGCAGCGGGCCAGCGGCTGGGTCGAGACCACGGTCCGGCCGTCGGCGGCCAGGAACGACGCGCTCTGGTTCTTGTTGTCGCTGGGCAGCACGTAGTTCGCCGGGATCGGGACCGTCGCGAGCGTGGTCGACTGCGTCTTGCAGCGGTCGCCGCCCCACCCGCCGGAGCTCGCGAGGATCGGGGTGAGCGGTGCGGTGGGGGTGAGGACGATCGGCTCGTCGTCGATCTGCGGCACCCGCGCCCCGGTGCTGTCCCCGGGCAGCGGGGGCAGGTTGGCCGGGACGTAGACCGCGCCGCTGCCGATCGGCATGTTCCAGATCGAGTTCGACGCGAACGGCTGGCGGAGCGGGTCGCGGGCGCCGGTCGGCGGGGTCGTGGTCGTGGTGGTGGTCGTCGGCGGGGTCGTCGTGGTGGTCGTAGGCGGGGTCGTGGTGGTGGTCGTGGTGGTGGTCGTGGGCGGTGTCGTCGTGGTCGTCGTCGTGGGGGTGGAGACGGCCGGCACGGTCCAGCGCTGGGCGGGCACGGTCGAGCAGCCGGTGATCACGACCGCCGTCCCCGCGGCGGCGGCGTTCCCCTTCGGGGCGAGGCACCGGTTCGCCTTCTGGTTGAGGATCGTGCCGTCGGGGCGGACGGTCCACCGCTGGGAGGTGGAGGTGCTGCACGCGGCGAGCACGACGGGCGTGTTGTTCCCGGACCCGCCGGCTGAGGTGTCCAGGCACCGGCCCGCCGGGGTCCGGATCGACCCGTCGGCCCACCGGCTGAACCGCTGCGGCGTGGCCTCTGCCGGGCCGCACAGCGCGATCCGCACCGGGCTCCCCGGCGCCGTCGCGTCGTTCGGGTTCTCCAGGCAGCGGTCGGCGGCGTTGCGGAACTGGCCGAGGACCGTGTCGGCCGCCGCCGTCGGCGCCGCCATCACCGACACGACCGTGAGCACCGCGGTCGCGAGGGCCGCGAGCGCGGCGGCCGCGCGTCTCGCGCGCGGACCCCTCTCGCCGGACGATGTCGTGGTCGGTGTCGTCACGATGTGTGCCCCCCTCGGCCCCAGCTGTCGCGACAGCGTTCAGTGAGCCTCACGGGACTCGGAAGGGCTGGACGAGTGAACACGGAGCCGACGTCCGGGTGACCGACCAACGACACGTGGTCGACCGGCCGCCGACGGCTACTCCGCCCGGCCGCCCCGGTTGGACGGGACGGCCGGGTCACCCCAGGGTCTCAGTTGGCCGGGACCGCCGGGCTCGACGTCGCGGGCACGGGCGCGCTCGACTCGGTCGTCGCCGGGGCGGTGGCCACCGTCGGCGGGGGCGTGACCGGCGGTTCGACGAGCTCGGGCAGCAGCGGCTGGCGCGGCGTGCCGCCGCCACCGACGCTCGCGGGACCGTTGTTGTCGACCACCTGGAGCGCCTGGCGGAGGCGCTGCACGTCGCGGCTCCAGGCGTTCGCGGAGCTGGCGTACACCTCGAAGTCCTGGCCGTAGTCCGCGCGGAACTGCGTGCGCATGTTGCCGGCCGGGCCGTTCTCGGCGTTGAGGGCGAACGAGGGGCCGTAGGTGTCGTCGACGACGTAGGCGCCGTAGTTCTGCAGGGTCCAGGCGATTTGGCGGACGGGCTCGGTGGTCAGGCCGAGGTTCGCGATGTTGACCGACGGCGGGATCGCGAGCAGCGCGCCCATGCGCATGGCGGTGTTGGTGTTGCCGCCGACCGAGCCGTACCAGCCGACCGCGTAGCTGTCGGACTTCACGGCGGGCCAGCGGAAGCACTCGGGGCGACTCGCGCACTGCCCGAGCTCGCCGCGTGCGTACAGGTTGACCTTGAGGGCGTGGCGCGGGCCGACCTGGCCCGGGCGCAGCTCACCCATGCGGATCGAGCCGCCCAGGGCGCTCATGCCCGAGCCGCCGTGGGAGCCCTGGATGCCGGGGCCGTAGATGTCCTGGTCCGGGTAGCGCACGTAGCTCGTCGCCGGGCCGCCGGCCGCGCAGCGGGCCAGCGGCTGGGTCTGCACGACGGTGCGCCCGTCGGCGGAGAGGAACGCGGCGCTCTGGTTCTTGTTGTCGCTGGGCAGCACGTAGCCCGCCGGGATCGGCACGGTCGCGAGCGTCGTCGGGTTGGTGACGCAGCGGTTGCCACCCCAGCCGCCGGGGCTGGCGAGGATCGGGGTCAGCGGAGCCGTCGGGGTCAGGACCAGCGGCTCGTCGTCGACCTGCGGCACGCGGGCACCGGTGGAGCCCCCGGGCAGGGCCGGCAGGTTCGCCGGCACGTACCGCGCGGCGCTGCCGATCGGCATGTTCCAGATGGAGTTCGAGGCGAACGGCTGGCGCAGCGGGTCGCGCGGCCCGACCGGGATCACCGGCGGCGTGGTGGTGGTCGTCGTGGTCGGCGGGACCGTCGTGGTCGGCGGGACCGTCGTGGTCGTCGTCGTGGTGGTCGTGGGCGTCGGCGTCGGCGTCGTGGTGGTCGGCGTCGACACCGCGGGCGTGGTCCAGCGCTGCGCGGACGCGCCCGTGCACGTCACCAGCACCATGCGGGTGCCGTTGGCCGTGCTCCCGTTGTACGGCGAGAGGCAGCGGACCGCCTGGCGGTTGACGATCAGCCCGTCGGTGCGCACGACCCAGTGCTGGGTCTGCACGGCGGGGTTGCACGCGACGAGGACCACCGAGGTGTTCACCGCGGTCGCGTTGTTCAGGGTGCCCAGGCACCGCCCGGCGGGCGTCCGGATCGACTCGTCGGCCCAGCGCGTGAACTGCTGGGCCTGCGCGGTGGTCGGCCCGCAGGCGTTGATCTGGATCTTGTTGTTCGCCGTCGTCGCGTTGTTGAGGTTCTCCAGGCAGCGGCCCGCGGCGTTGCGGAACTGGCCGGGCACCGGCGCGGCCTCGGCGGCCGGCGCCGAGATGACGGTCGAGATCGCGAGCGCGGCGGCGACGAGCACCCCGAGCGTGGCGAGCCAGCGGTGCGCCTGCCGCGTGGTGATGGAGCGTGCGATGTCCATGAAGCGATTCCCCCCGAGAGTCGCTGGTACATCGCCGACACTCTCGGCCAGCGTTACTGGGTGGGCAGAGCCGGACGGGTGAAATGGTCGCGTGCCACTCGATGGGGTGTCGCTGGACCGGGCGGTGGCGCGTCACCTCGCGGACGGGCGCTCGTGCCTCAGCGGTCGTCGACGCTGAGCACCCAGGTGGCGCGCGTGGCGAACTCGAGCCCGTTCGGGCCCTGGGTGATGCGCGCCCCGTACTGCTGCACCTCGGCGCTCGTGAGCTGGTCGGACGCCGCCGGGAGGACGAGCGTGAAGGTCGGCGTGGAGCCGGGCGGGAAGACCGGGCTGCGGCCCTGCTGCGTGGCGCCGGCGGCGTCGCGGAAGGTGAACGCGAGCTGCCAGGGCGTGCTCGCGACCTCCTCGGGGACGGTCACGGCCAGCGGGGTGTTCGGCGGCACCCGCAGCACGGTGACGGCCTCGGGGTCGCCGTCGCACTCGGTGACCGCGACGTCGCAGAACTGGCCCGCCCCTACCGACGTGGCCGCCCCGCCCGCGGCGAAGGTGACGTCGCCGGGGGAGGAGGGTCCGGACGTGGCGCGGACGACCAGGACCACCACGACGACGACCACGACGACGAGGACGGCCGCCACGACGAGCACCGCGCGCCGGGAGAGCGTCCTCACCCGCGCCTGCCCGGCACCAGCGACGAGCCGCGACTGATCAGCACGGTCTGCACGGTACCGAGGGCCACGACGACGGCGATCACCGTGAAGCCGATCCACCACGTCGGCGGCAGCAGCACGCCCAGCGCGCCCCCGAAGACCCACGAGAGCTGCAGGATCGTCTCCGAGCGGCCGAACGCGGACGCCCGGCCGGCCTCGGGGAGGTCGCGCTGCACCACCGCGTCGAGGCAGACCTTGAGCAGCGCGCTCGTGGTCGCCGCGACGAGGGCGGCGACGGCGGTGGTGGCGAGGCCCGTGATCGCGGCGGCCACCACGGCCGCGGCCAGGGCGAGCACCAGGCAGACGATCATCAGCACCCGGGGCCGGCCGAAGCGCTGGCGGGACCCCACCGCGTTGCCGAGGAAGCCGCCCGCGCCGGCGGCCGCACCGACGACGCCGAGGAGCAGGAGCTGGTCGCCGGGGGCGCCCTCGGTCTCGTTCTTGACCACGAACGCGGCGAAGAGCATGAGGAAGCCGGTGAGGCTGCGGATCGTGCCGTTGGCCCACAGGGCGGTGGCGACGTCGCGGGTGAGCGGGGCGCGCTTCGGCGCGCTGCCGGTCACCCCGGGCACGGGCAGGATCGTCGTCGGGATCTCGCCGTCGGTGACCTCCACCCACGCGGGGATGCGCAGGCACAGCCACACCCCGGCCAGGCAGATCGCGGCGGTGAGCCAGGCCGCGCCGGGCGAGCCGAAGAGCCACGCGACACCGGCCCCGATGCCGCCGGCGACGCCCGAGGCCACCAGCCCGAACACCGTGAGCCGGGAGTTCGTGGTGACCAGCGTGATGCCGGGCGGGAGCACCCGCGGGGTCACCGCCGCCTTGAGCACCCCGAACGACTTGGACAGCACCATGATCCCCAGCGCCGCGGGGTAGAGCGCCCAGGTGTCCATGTAGAGGGCGAGGACGACCGCCAGCACCCCCTGGCCCGCCGTCGACACCGCCATCGCGGCGCGCCGGCCCTGCTGGAGGCGGTCGAGCAGAGGACCGATGACCGGCGCGACCAGCGCGAACGGCGCGACGGTGATGAGCAGGTAGAGCGCGACCTTGCTCTTGCTCTCGGCGCTGGCCGCCGAGAAGAACAGCGTGTTGGCGAGGGCGACCGCCAGCGTCGCGTCGGAGGCGTAGTTGGCCATCCAGGCGTAGGTCAGGGCCGTCATGCCCGACCGGTCGGCGCCGTCGGCCGACGCCGCGCGGTGGAACGCCTGCGCGCCCCGCCGGGTCAGCCGCCGGGCGCGCCAGGCCGCGACCCGCGTAACGGTGATCTTGCGCGGGCCGGGGTCGTCGTCCTCGGGGGCGTCGACCCAGGTGTCGCCGGACTCCGGACCCGCCGGCTCGGGCCCCGGCTCCCCGGTCGGCGGCCGCGTGTACGGGGCGGTCGGCGGCAGCCGGCCGGGACGCCGCGGTGGTGGGGGACCGTAGGCGCCGTGACCCGGCGCGCCGCCGGGTGGCGGCGTGCTCTGGTCTGGGCCCGGCCGGCGCCGCGGGTCGTCCCCGGGCGGGCGCCGGAACGGTCCGGTCACGGGTCCATGATGACCGAGGACCGGCCGCCCCGGGGACCCTCGGTGACCGGTGGTCGACCGCGCGTGCGCGGGCCGGGGCCGGCGGGAGGGGGCGAGGTGCCGTTCGGACACCCGACAACGTCGCCCGGCTCAGCCGCACCGTCGGGTGAGCGGCACAATCGTGGCGTGGTCCCCTTCGCCGACCCCACCGATGACGCCGTGACCGACCCCGAGACGACTGAACCACCCGTGGCCGCGCACCTCGCCGGCGCGGGCGACCTCGCGCGCGCCGCCGCCGTGGAGGAAGCCGACGGCGACCCCGGCCAGGTCGGCGACACCGTGGCGGTGCGCACCGAGGACGTGCCCGACGCCGCCACGCACTACTTCGCCGCGGCCAAGCCCGGCTACCGCGGCTGGTACTGGGCGGTCACGGTGGCCGGCCCCGAGGGCGACGTGAACGTCAGCGAGGTCGTGCTGCTGCCCGGCCCGGAGTCCGTCGTCGCGCCGACCTGGGTGCCGTGGAGCGACCGGGTCCGCGCCGAGGACCTCGGCCCGGGCGACCTGCTCCCGGTCGAGGACGACGACGATCGCCTCGTCCCGGCGCACGCGGCCCTGGACCCGGACGGCGACGAGCCCGCCGAGGTGTCCGAGGCCGGCGAGGCGGGGCCGGGGGTCCGCGAGGTCGGCGACGAGCTCGGCATGGGCCGCCCACGGGTCATGAGCCGCGAGGGCCGGCTCGACGCGGCCGGGCGCTGGTCGGACGGCGAGTTCGGGCCGGGCGCGGAGATGGCGAAGGCCGCGTCCGCGCACTGCGGCACCTGCGGGTTCTACCTGCCGGTCGCGGGCTCGCTGCGCGCCGCGTTCGGGGTCTGCGGCAACGGGAACGTGCCCGCCGACGGGCACGTCGTGCACGCCGAGTACGGCTGCGGCGGGCACTCCGAGCTGCAGGTCGACAGCGGGTCGATCGTCGCGGTCGCCGACCTGATCTACGACGACGGCGTCGAGATGGAGCCGGAGACCACCGGATCGCGCGGCTGAGGAGCGTGCAGGCCGGGGCCGCAGCGGGCACGAGGTGCGCGTGAGCCCGGACCCCTTCGACACGGCCGACCTGCGCCGCGTCGTGCTCGACGCGTGGGCGGCGTCGCCGGCCCGCTTCCGCGAGGACGCGAACGCCGAGGAGGACCTGGTCCGCGGCGGCTACCGCGACCGCTGGTTCGTCGAGCTCGCCCAGAACGCCGCCGACGCGGCCGAGCGGGCCGGGATCACCACGGTGCTGCGGGTGCGGGTCGTCGGCGGCACGCAGCGATCAGGGGAGCACGCCGATAGGGGAGCTGCCGCGCCGGAGGCGGGTGGCTGGGCCCTCCACGTGGCCGGGGCGGGTGCGCCGCTCGACGCCGACGGGGTCGCCGCGCTGGCGTCGCTGCGCGCGTCGGCCAAGCGCGACGGCGGGGGCGTCGGGCGCTTCGGTGTCGGCTTCGCCGCGGTCACCGCGATCAGCGACGCCCCCCGCGTCGTCACGCGCCGCGGCGACG
>CADCTH010000298.1 GCA_902805495.1 uncultured Actinomycetospora sp. | reverse complement strand
CGCACCACGACCCGGCCCGCGACGCCTCGGCCAGCAGCGCTAGCAGCAGCGACGTCGACCCGCACACCGCGACCGTCGACCCGCGCCGCAGCCCGCCGTCGGGCAGGAGCCCGGCGAGCGCGCCGGCCACGGGCAGCACCGGGCTGCCCTCGCGATCGACGGGAGGGGGCGGCTCCGGCTCCGGCGTCGCGACCGGCCCCGGATCGAGCCCCGGATCCCGCGGGACCGCGGCCCGGCGGCCCCCGCGTCGGCCCGTCAGCCCCGTCAGTTCGGAGGCCCGCACCACCCCCAGGTCGGCCCAGCGGCGTGCCGGGGAACCCTGCTCGTCGAGCAGCGACGAGACCGACGACGGCGGTGCAGCGCCCACGACCCCTCCTCATCGAACACGTGTTCGAACGAGGAGAACGCTAACCCACCCCACCGACAACGCGCCAACGCCGGAGGTCACCCCGACGGGGCACCGGGCCACTCCTGCGGGGTCAGGTCGGCGAGGGGGACGGGGCCGGCAGCGGCCCGAGGTCCCACCGCCCCTCGCCCTGCAGGTCCAGGCGCGTGTCGTGGAACGCCTCGAGGCTGCTGCGGTGGCCGACGCTGACCAGGATCAGCTCCGGCAGCTCGCGACGCAGCAGCGTGTAGAGCTCGTGCTCCAGCCCCTCGTCGAGCGACGCCGTGGCCTCGTCGAGGAACACGACGTCCGGACGCGCGAGCAGCAGCCGCCCGAAGCCGAGGCGCTGCTGCTCGCCGGGCGAGAGCTCCCGCCACCAGACCCGGTCCTCGTCGAGCCGGTCGACCAGCTGCCCCAGCGCCACCGAGCGCAGGACCGCGGCGGCCCGGTCGTCGTCGACCTCCTCGGGACCCCCGGGGTAGGCCAGCGCGGTGCGCAGGGTGCCGAGGGGCACGTACGGCTGCTGGGAGAGGAACACGGCGCGCGGGCCGGTCGGCCGGGCGACGTCGCCCTCGGCGAACGGCCACAGGTCGGCCAGGCTCCGCAGCAGGGTGGTCTTGCCGTGCCCGGAGCGCCCGGTGACGAGGAGGCTGTCGCCCGGGCCGAGGTCGAGGTCCAGGTCGGACACGAGGGCCTCGCCGTCGGGACGCCGCACGGTGAGGTCGCGGACGGTCACGCCGTCCTCGCGGTCGGACACGTCGACCTCGGGGAGCCGGCGCGCGTCGGAGTCCGCGTCGAGCAGCCCGGTGAGACGGTCGAGCACCGCCCGGTAGGCGGCGAACTGGTCGTAGGCGTTCCGGAAGAACGACAGCCCGTCGTGCACCTGCCCGAACGCGCTCGCGTCTGCTGCACATCGCCCAGGGTGATCGTCTGGGCGAAGAAGCGCGGGGCCTGGATGACGATCGGGAACACGACCGAGATCTGGGTGGCGACCAGGTTGAAGCCCTGGAACCGCAGGTTCCGCCGGACGATCCGCCAGTAGTTCGCGATGACCGCGGCGAACCGGGAGTCGAGCGTGCGCTTCTCCAGCGGCTCACCGCGCAGGAAGGCGATGTTCTCGGCGTTGTCGCGCACGCGCACGAGCCCGTACCGGTAGGTCGCGCTCAGGCCCTCGTTGAGGAAGTTGAGCCGGATCAGCGGCCGGCCGATCCGGAAGGCGATGACCGTCACGACGATGACGTAGAGGAACGCGAGGAAGGTCATCGCCCGGGGGATCTCGACGCCCGCGATCGACAGCGGGCCGGAGAGCAGCCAGAGGACGTAGGTGAACGACACGACCGAGAGCACCGCGTTCACCGCGCCCGAGGGCCCCACCGACAGGTCGTGCGAGGTGCCGGCGAACGCGGTGATGTCCTCCTGGATGCGCTGGTCGGGGTTGTCGACCTGCTGCGGTGCGAAGCGCGAGCGGTGGTAGGCGCGGCCGCCCAGCCAGTCGCCGAGCAGCCGCTCGTTCAGCCACTCCCGCAGGCGGATGACGAAGGCCTGGCCCACGTAGTAGGCGACCAGCACCTCCGTCACGTACAGCGTCGCGAGGACGGCGAAGACGCCGACGGCGGACCAGAACGCGCCGGCGTCGAGATCCTGGAGAGCGGTGTAGAGGCCGTTGCTGTTGTAGGACAGCAGGACGTTGAGCCGCACCGCGACGACGACCAGCACCAGGAGGGCGAGGACGAACAGCAGGGGCCGCCACCCCTCGTCGCCCCGCGGGTGCAACCAGGGCCCCACGAGGCGCCGGACCTGCCGACCCCACGTGGTGAACCGCGCGAGGAGCAGCCCCACGATCGCGACCACGACGACGGTCGCCACGGAGGTGACCGCGATCCAGATGAGGCTGGACAGCCATTCACCGGCCCAGTCGACGCTGCCCACCGCACCCCTTCCACCAGCAGAGATCGGCGCAGCGTAGCGGCGCTCCCCCGGTCGCCGACCCGCGCCGTGTCGGGGTGGGCTGACAGTCTGACGTCATGACCGAGCGCGTCCTCGTCACCGGTGCCGCCGGACGGATCGGCGGCTACCTGCGTCCCCGCCTCGCGCAGCCCGGCCGCACGCTGCGGCTGCTCGACGTTGTCCCGGTCGACGCCGGGCCGGGCGAGGAGGCCGTCACCGCGTCGGTCACCGACCTCGGCGCGGTCACCGCGGCCTGCGCGGACATCGACGCCGTCGTGCACCTCGGCGGGTACGCCGGCGAGGAGGCCTGGGACGACGTCCTGGCCGTCAACATCCACGGCACCTACGTCGTGTTCGAGGCCGCCCGGCGGGCCGGGGTGCCCCGCGTGGTGTTCGCCAGCAGCAACCACGCGGCCGGCTTCCACCCGGCCGTCGACCCCGTGCCCGACGACCTCTCGCCCCGCCCCGACACCTACTACGGGGTGGGCAAGGCGACCGGCGAGGCGCTGGGCAGCCTCTACCACGACCGCTACGGCCTCGACGTCGTCTGCCTGCGCATCGGCACCTGCAGCGACGCCCCGCCCGACGCGCGCAGCCTCGCCACGTGGCTCTCCCCCGACGACTGCGGGCGGCTCGTCGAGGCCGCGCTGACGTGCCCGTCACCCGGCTTCCGCACCGTCTGGGGCGTCTCGGCCAACACCCGCCGGCGCTGGGCGCTCGCCGGCGCCCACGAGATCGGCTACCGCCCGCGCGACGACGCCGAGGTGTTCGCCGCGGAGGTGGGCGACCGCGTGGCCGACACCGACGGGTTCGTCGGCGGCGAGTTCTGCGGCCCGGGGTACGACGCCCAGACCTGACCCCCCGGCCCGCCCCCGGCCCGGACCCCGAGGCCGCCGCCGCCCTGGCCCGCGCGGGAGCCTGGTTGCGGGCGCGTTGATCAGTGCGCGAAGTGGCGGGTGCCCGTGAGGTACATCGTCACGCCGGCGCGCTGCGCGGCCTCGATCACCTGCTCGTCGCGCACCGACCCGCCGGGCTGGACGACGGCCGCGACGCCCGCGTCGGCGAGCACCTCGAAGCCGTCCGGGAACGGGAAGAACGCGTCCGAGGCGGCGACGGAGCCCGCGACGCGGTCGCCGCCGCGCACGACCGCGAGCTTGGCCGCGTCGACGCGGTTGACCTGGCCCATGCCCACGCCGATCGTCGCGCCGCCGCGGGCGAGCAGGATCGCGTTGGACTTCACCGCGCGGCAGGCGCGCCACGCGAAGGCGAGGTCGGCGAGCTGCTCGGGCGACGCGGGGTCGCCGCAGGCCAGGGTCCAGGAGCCGGGGTCGTCGCCCGGCGCGTCGATCGCGTCGCGCTGCTGGAGCAGCAGGCCGCCGGAGATCGCGCGCTGCTCGGCCGGCGACGGCGCCCAGGTCGCGGTGAGCACGCGGATGTTCTTCTTGCGCGCCAGGATCTCCACCGCGCCGTCGGCGTAGGACGGGCCGACGATCACCTCGGTGAAGATCTCCGAGACGGTCTCGGCCATGGCCGTCGAGACCTCGGTGTTGGCGGCGATCACCCCGCCGAACGCGCTGGTCGGGTCGCAGGCGTGGGCCTGCCGGTGCACCTCGGCGACGTCGGTGCCGACCGCGATCCCACAGGGGTTCGCGTGCTTGATGATCGCCACGCAGACGCCGTCGTGGTCGTGCGCGGCGCGCCACGCCGCGTCGGTGTCGACGTAGTTGTTGTACGACATCTCCTTGCCGTGCAGCTGCGTCGCGCCGGCGATCCCGCTGCGGTTCTCCGGGTCGCCGTAGAGCGCGGCGGCCTGGTGCGGGTTCTCGCCGTAACGCAGCACCGCGCGGCGCCGGGCGGTCGTGCCCACCCACCCAGGGAACGGCGATCCGTCGCCGTCGGGGGCGAGCACGTTGCCCATCCACGAGGCGACGGCGATGTCGTAGGACGCGGTGTGCCGGAACGCCTCGGCCGCGAGCAGGCGCCGGTCGGCCAGCGCGACGCCGCCCTGGTGGGCCTGCTCGAGCACCCAGACGTAGCGCGTGGGGTCGGTGACGACGGCGACCGACTCGTGGTTCTTGGCCGCGGCGCGGATCATCGCCGGCCCGCCGATGTCGATCTGCTCGACGCAGTCGTCCGGGGACGCGCCCGACGCGACGGTCTGGGTGAACGGGTAGAGGTTCACCACGAGCAGGTCGAACGGCGCGATGTCCAGCGACTCGAGCGCCTCGGTGTGCGTGGGCAGGCGCGTGTCGGCGAGCAGGCCCGCGTGCACCCGCGGGTGCAGCGTCTTGACCCGCCCGTCGAGGCACTCGGGGAACCCGGTGACCTCCTCCACGCGCGTCACCGGGACGCCCGCGTCGGCGATCCGGGAGGCGGTCGACCCCGTGGAGACGATCTCGACGCCGGCCGCGTGCAGCCCGGTGGCGAGGTCGAGCAGGCCGGCCTTGTCGAACACGCTGACCAGTGCGCGGCGGATCGGTCGCCGGGTGGCGTGGGCAGTGGGCGCAGCGTGCGTGGTGGCCTGGGGCTCGGTGGCGGTCGCCGGATTCATGGCATCCTCACTCCTCGTCCGGTGACGGTGGCGCCGTGGCGGACCAGGGCCGCGACGGTCTCGACGAGCACGCGCCGCTCCACCACCTTGATGCGCTCGTGCAGCGTGTCCTCGGTGTCGTCGGGGTCGACGGTGACGGCCTCCTGCGCCAGCACCGGACCGGTGTCCACGCCCGCGTCGACCAGGTGCACCGTCGCGCCGGTGACCTTCACCCCGTAGGCGACGGTGTCGCGCACCGGGTGCGCGCCCGGGAACGCGGGCAGCAGGGCGGGGTGGGTGTTGATCGTGCGCCCGCCGAACGTGGCGAGGAACGCCGGGCCGAGCAGGCGCGCGAACCCCGCCGAGACGACCAGGTCCGGCTCCGTGCCGGCGACCGTGGCGGCCAGGGCGGCGTCGCGGTCCTCGCGGTCGGGGTGGTCGCCGGGACGCACCACCGCGGTGCTCACGCCCGCGGCCGTCGCCCGGTCGAGGGCGCCGACGCCGGCCCGGTCGGAGACGACCGCGACCACCCGCGCCGGGTGCGCCGCGTCGTCGCCGGCGTCGAGGAGCGCCTGCAGCAGGCTACCCGAGCCCGACGCCAGGACGGTGACGCGCGCGGGCGACGGCAGTCGCAACCGGTGCTGCTCGGTGGTGGTCAGCGCTGCTCCTGGGCCGCCGCGGGTGTCCGCACCAGGTTAGGGGCCTGCTGCGCCGGACGCCGCAGGCCCCGGTCGTGACCTTCAGCCCCCGGTGTCCGTGGCGGCGGGGTCGGCCTCGGCGTCCTCCGGCTCGGGGTCAGGGGCACGAGCGGGAGCCGGGGTGGGGGCGGCGGGCCGGGGGTCGCCGAGGGGCACCGCGAGCAGCGCGACCACGATACCGGGCACGAGCACCCACCCGAGGACCGCGAGCGCCACCGGCAGGGCCGGGATCGTCACGGGATCGAACGGGCCCGCACCGAGCCGTCCACCGGACAACGCCGCCGCGAGGCCCAGGTCGGCGGCGGCGCCGACGGCCGCGGTGGCCACCGCCCGGACGCGGG
>CADCTH010000297.1 GCA_902805495.1 uncultured Actinomycetospora sp. | reverse complement strand
CCCTGACCATCAACGGCAAGAACGTCCTGGCGTTCGAGCCGTCGCTGTCCTACGACATCCAGATGGTGCAGGGCGCCGGGATGATGTCGGGCGCGGGCCTGTTCAACTGCGTGTTCTCCGGCCAGGGCCGCCTGGCCATCACCTGCAAGGGCACGCCGGTGGTGCTCAACGTCGACCAGCCGACCTTCGCCGACCCCCAGGCGGCCATCGCGTGGTCGGCGGGCCTGCAGGTCGGCGTGCACCGGGCCGACCAGCTCGGCCTCGGCACGCTGCTGGGCCGCACCACCGGCGAGGCGTTCACGATGGGCTTCGCCGGCCGCGGCTTCGTCATCGTCCAGCCCTCCGAGGAGGTGCCGGTCTCGGGCGTCGCCGGCCAGGGCAGCGGGCAGCAGGCCGGCCAGAGCGGCGTCGGCGGGGTGCTGGGCAGCTTCCTGAAGTAGCGCGGCTCAGCCGCCGAGCAGGGACCGCACGCGCTCGGGCCCGGCCGCGAGCAGCAGCGTGGGCAGGCGCGGGCCGGTGTCCGCGCCGACGAGCAGCCGGTAGACGACCACGAAGAAGCGGCGCTGCGCGGCCTTGAGCTCGTCGGTGGGCTTGACGTCCAGCGGCAGGCCCGCCTGCTTCTTGGGCACGCCGTAGACCAGCGTCGTGAGCCCGTCGAGCGACCAGTCGTCGGTGAGGTGGTCGCGCAGCATGGCGACGGCCTCGCGGTCCTGCTCGTCGAGGGAGGCGAGCAGGGCCGCGTCGGGCTCGTCGCGCAGCCGGGTGTGCGCCTCCTCGGGCATGTACGACGCGACCCAGTGCGCGGCCTTGTCCAGCCGCGGCCGGGCGCCGTCGGGCGTGGCGTCCAGCCCGGCGAGGATGCGCTCGAGCTGCGCCGGGTCGCCCGCGGTGATGTCGACGACCGACGCCAGCGTCCGGTACGCCACCGGCTGCGACGTGCGCGGGAGCTCGCCCGCGGCGGTGGTGACCGCGCGGACGTGCCCGGTGGTCTCGACCGCGCCCGCGGTGCCGGCGGCGACCTTGCGCTCGAGGGCGTCCCACTCGTCGTAGAGCCGGTGGAGCTCCTGGTCGAACGCGACCTTGATCGCCTGGTTGGGCCGCCGGCGGGCGAACAGCCAGCGCAGCACCGGCACCTCGAGGATCGCCAGCGCGTCGCCCGGCGTCGGCACCGCGCCCTTCGAGCTCGACATCTTCGCCTGCCCGGTGATGCCGACGAACGCGTACATCGGGCCGATCGGGGCCTCGCCGCCGAACACCTCGTCGACGATCAGGCCGCCCACCTGGTACGACGAGCCGGGCGAGGAGTGGTCGACGCCCGAGGGCTCGAAGTGCACGCCCTCGTACGCCCAGCGCATCGGCCAGTCGACCTTCCACACGAGCTTGCCGCGGGTGAACTCGCGCAGCAGCACGGTCTCGCCCGACCCGCACGCGCAGGTGTAGGTCATCTCGGTGGTGTCGTCGTCGTACGCGGTGATCGTCGTGTCGTCGCGCCCGCACGCGCCGCAGTACGGCTTGAAGGGGTAGTACTCCCGGCCCCCTCGGTCCTCGCCCGCCCCGTCCTCGTCGTCGTTCTCCGGCGCGTCCTTCTTCTTCGTCCGGAAGCGCCCGAGGATGCCGTCGATGCGGGCCCGCTCGCGCATGGCCAGCAGCACCTGGTCGCGGTACGCGCCGGAGGTGTACATCTCGGTCTGGCTGATCCCGCGGTACGGCACCCCGAGGTCGCTGAGCGCAGCGATCATGGGCGCCTCGAAGTGCTCGGCCCAGTTCGCGAACGGGCTGCCGATCGGCGCGGGGACGGACGACAGCGGCTTCCCGATGTGCTCGGACCACGCCGGGTCGACGCCGGCGGGGACGCGGCGGAACCGGTCGTAGTCGTCCCAGGAGATCAGGTGCTCGACGTCGTGGCCGCGCCGGCGGATCTCGTCGGCGACCAGGTGCGGGGTCATGACCTCGCGCAGGTTGCCGAGGTGGATCGGTCCGGAGGGAGAGAGCCCCGACGCGCACACGATCCTGCCGGATCCCCGGCGGGCGGCGGCCTCGATCACCTCGTCGGCCATCCGCGACACCCAGTCCGGCTCCGGTGCCCCGGCCGTCTCCACCACCAGCGTCCGTCCCTCCTGATCGATCCCGACCAGGGTACGGCGTGGCCCGGCGACTACCGGGCGCGGACCGGGTTGGTCAGGGTGCCGATGCCCTCGACGGTGACGCTGACCTGCTGCCCGTCGGTCATGGGCCCGACGCCGGCCGGGGTGCCGGTGAGGATGACGTCGCCGGGCAGCAGCGTCATCACCCGCGAGATGTAGGCGATGAGCTCCTCGACCGGGTGCAGCAGCAGGTGGGTGCGCGACTGCTGGCGGACCTCGCCGTCGAGCTCGGTGCGGATGGCGAGGTCGCCGGGGTCGACGGTCGTCTCGATCCACGGGCCGAGCGGGCAGAACGAGTCGAAGCCCTTCGCGCGGGTCCACTGGCCGTCGGCCTGCTGCAGGTCGCGCGCGGTGACGTCGTTGGCGACGGTGTAGCCGAGCACGACGTCGCGGGCGCGGGCCTCGGGGACGTCGCGGCACGGGAGACCGATGACGACGGCGAGCTCGCCCTCGTAGTCGACGCGATGGGAGTCCGGCGGCATCTGGATCGGCAGGCCCGGCCCGATGACCGTGGTCGAGGGCTTCATGAAGATCAGCGGCGCGGGCGGGGTCTCGCCGCCCATCTCGCTGACGTGGTCGGCGTAGTTCTTGCCGATGCACACGACCTTGGTGGGCAGGATCGGCGCGAGCAGCCGGACGTCGGCGAGCGGCCAGGTGCGGCCGGTGAAGGTGGGGTCGCCGAAGGGGTGCTCGGCGATCTCGGCGCAGACGTCACCGCCGTCGGGCTCGCCGCCCGCGGTGGTGGGCGACTGCAGGGCGGCGAACGAGACGCCCTCGGCGTGGGCGATCCGGGCGAGGCGCACGCCCGCGGACCCTATCCCCCGTCCGCGCTCACGGCGCGCCCGCGGCCACCGGCTCCTGCTCGTCGACCCACTCCCAGCGCTCGTGGTCGGGGGCGCGGAGGTCTCGGGGTCGGCGGGATCGGCGGGATCGGGGTCGGCGGGGTCGTTGGCACACGGGGTGTGCCAGCGTGGGGGCCACGCTGGCGTTCAACGCCAGGAAAGCCCCCACGATCTTGGGCGCCCGCGCGGGTGTTCTGGGTTCGCCGGACGCTGTGCCACACCATCGTCCCCAGCAGCGCCAGGCCGAGGACCGCCAGCGCGAACGGGAAGACGCGGTCGAACCCCGTCCGGTCCGGGGTGGCCGGCGCCGTGAGACCGAGGACGACGAAGTACGCCGCCACCCCGACCCCGCACGCCAGCTCCACCGCGGCGACCAGCCACGCCCACCGCCGCGGGCTCATGATCGTGGTGGCTTTCCTCGCGTTGAACGCCAGCGTGGCCCCCACGCTGGCACGGCTCGCCGCGACCTACGCGGGGGTGCGGGTGCCCGCGGCCGAGGAGACGAGGGCGGCGAGGCGGTCGCCGACGGCGTGGGTGCCGCCCGGGCTGCCGTGGTCGCGGGTGGCGAGGTCGAAGGCCACCGCCGCCTCGACACGCCGCGCGAGCTCGGGCTCGCCGAGGTGGTCGAGCAGCAGCGCCACCGACAGGATCGCGGCCGTGGGGTCGGCGATGCCCTTGCCCGCGATGTCCGGCGCCGAGCCGTGGACCGGCTCGAACATGCTCGGGTTGGCGCGCGAGACGTCGAGGTTGCCCGACGCCGCGAGCCCGATGCCCCCGGTGACCGCCGCGGCGAGGTCGGTGAGGATGTCGCCGAACAGGTTGTCGGTGACGATCACGTCGTAGCGCGACGGGTCGGTGACCAGGTGGATCGTCGTGGAGTCGACGTGCTGGTAGTCGACGGCGACCTCGGGGTGCTCGAGCGAGACCTCCTCGACCACGCGCGACCACAGCGAGCCGGCGTGGGTGAGGACGTTCGTCTTGTGCACCAGCGTCAGCTTGCGCCGCGGGCGGTTCGAGGCGCGGGTGAACGCGTCCCGCACCACGCGCTCGACCCCGAACGCGGTGTTGATGCTGACCTCGGTGGCGATCTCCTGCGGCGTGTCCTTGCGCAGCAGGCCGCCGGTGCCTGCATACGGGCCCTCGGTGCCCTCGCGGACGACGACGAGGTCGATCTCCGGGTTGGCCGACAGCGGCCCGCGCACGCCTGGGTACAGCCGCGCGGGGCGCAGGTTGACGTGGTGGTCGAGCTCGAAGCGCAGGCGCAGCAGCAGGCCGCGCTCGAGGATCCCGCTGGGCACCGACGGGTCGCCGACCGCGCCGAGCAGGATCGCGTCGTGCCCGCGCAGCTCGGCCAGCACCGACTCCGGCAGCAGCTCGCCGGTGGAGTGCCAGCGCGCCGCGCCGAGGTCGTACTGGGTCGTCTCCACCGAGGGGGCGACCTCGTCGAGCACCTCCAGCGCCTCGCCGACGACCTCGGGACCGATGCCGTCGCCGGGCACCACCGCGAGTCGCATCCGCAACAACCTCCACGAGCGGGTCGCCCCGCGACGGGGTGACCGGGGCCGACCCGCGGAGACTACTAGGCGTGTCGGTCGATCACGGAACCGGATCGCCGCATCGTGGGAATGCGGTCTCGACCGGGGTGGCGGCGCCCGGCGGGGTTTGGGCGAGCGCCCGTTCCCCCGCCGGGAGCAACAGCACTACCCGAAGCTGATCAGCCGCGTCGTCCGCGCGTCGAGGGACTGGCCGATGGGCTCGAGGACCTCCCCGGCCACGGGCTGGTCGACGCGCAGCAGCATGATCGACGACGAGCGGTCCCGCAGCTGGGACAGCTGCGCGGCCTCGATGTTGATGTCCGACTCGCCGAGCATCGTGCCGACGGTGCCCATCGCGCCCGGGCGGTCGGAGTACTCGAAGAGCAGCACGTGGCCCTCGGCGCGCAGGTCGAAGCTGCGCCCGTTGATCTCGACGAGCTTCTCGACCTCGTCGGCACCGGTGAGCGTGCCCGACACCGTGACGGCGTCGCCGTCCTCGCGCACCGCCCGCAGCGTGACCATGCTGCGGTGGTTGGGGCTCTCGCTGGCGGTCTCGACGGTGACGCGGACGCCGCGCTCCTCGGCCAGGGCCGGCGCGTTGACGAACGTGACGGGCTCGTCGACGACCTCGCCGAACACCCCGCGCAGCGCCGCGAGCGAGAGCACCGAGACGTCCTCGTGCGCCAGCTCGCCGCGCACCTGCACCTGCAGCTCGCCGGGCGCGCCGACGAGGTCGGAGATCAGGGTGCCGAGCTTCTGCGTGATCCCCAGCCACGGCCGGACCTCCTCGCCGACCGCGCCGCCCGAGACGTTCACGGCGTCGGGGACGAAGTCGCCGCGCAGGCCGGCGAGCACGGAGTGCGCGACGTCGGTGCCGGCGCGGTCCTGGGCCTCGGCGGTGGAGGCACCGAGGTGCGGGGTCACGGTGACCTGCGGCAGCTCGAACAGCGGCGACGACGTGGTCGGCTCGGTGACGTAGACGTCGATGCCGGCGCCGGCGACGTGGCCCGAGCGCACGGCCTCGGCCAGCGCGTCCTCGTCGACCAGCCCGCCGCGCGCGGCGTTGACGATGATGACGCCCGGCTTGGTCTTGGCCAGCGCCTCCTTGCCGATGAGTCCCTGGGTCTCCGGGGTCTTCGGCAGGTGGATGGTCATCATGTCGCTGCGGCGCAGCAGCTCGTCGAGCTCGACGAGCTCGATGCCGAGCTGGGTGGCGCGGCTCTGCGGCAGGTAGGGGTCGTAGGCGATGACGTGCGTGCCGAACGCGGCGATGCGGGCGGCGAACAGCTGCCCGATCTTGCCCAGCCCGATGACGCCGACGGTCTTGCCCTGGATCTCGACGCCGTTGAGCTTGCTGCGCTCCCAGCGACCGGCGCGCAGGCTCGCGTCGGCGGCGGGGATGTGGCGCGCGGTGGACAGCAGCAGCGCGATGGCGTGCTCGGCGGCGGAGACGATGTTCGAGGTCGGCGCGTTGACGACCATCACGCCGGCGGCGGTGGCCGCGGGCACGTCGACGTTGTCGAGGCCCACGCCGGCGCGCCCGACGACGATCAGCTTCTTGGCGGCGCCGAAGACCTCGGCGTCGACCTGCGTGGCCGAGCGGACCAGCAGGGCGTCGGCTCCGGCGACGGCCTCGAGGAGCGCGGCGCGGTCGGTGCCGTCGACGGTGCGGATCTCGACCTCGTCGCCGAACACCTCCAACGTCGACGGCGCGAGCTTCTCGGCCATCAGGACGACGGGCGAGCTGGCGGCGGTGGTCACGTGTGATCGCTCCCGGGGGTCGGCGGTGGGTCCACGCCGACGAGCCCTGCACTACCGATGTCACACGCCGACGTGCTCGCGGGTCATCGTGCCCGCACCACCGCGACCGTACCGACCGGTCGTGAACCGATTCACAGGGCCGAGCGCGCCTCTCATCGGACGAACGAACGGCGCTTTCGCTGCTCCTGATGCAACGAAAGCGCCGTTCGTTCGTTCGGGCACGACGACAGACGGCTCAGGTGGTCGGGCGCGCCATCCAGGGCATGAGGCCGCGGAGCTTGGCGCCGACCTGCTCGATCTGGTGGGCCTTGCCCTCCTCCTCGAGCTTGGTGAAGTTCGGGCGGCCGTTGTCGTCCTCGGCCACCCACTCGCGGGCGAAGGTCCCGTCCTGGATCTCGCCGAGGATGCGGCGCATCTCGTCCTTGACCGCGCTGTTGACGATGCGCGGGCCGCGGGTGAGGTCGCCGTACTCGGCGGTGTCGCTGATCGAGTACCGCTGGCCCCAGATGCCGTTCTCGTACATGAGGTCGACGATCAGCTTGAGCTCGTGCAGGCACTCGAAGTAGGCGATCTCGGGCTGGTAGCCGGCCTCGACGAGCGTCTCGAACCCGGCCTGGACCAGCGCCGACGTGCCGCCGCAGAGCACGGCCTGCTCGCCGAAGAGGTCGGTCTCGGTCTCCTCGGTGAACGTCGTCTTGATGACGCCCGCCCGCGCGCCGCCGATCGCCGCGGCGTACGACAGCGCGAGCGCCTGCGCCCCGCCGGTCGCGTCCTGCTCGACGGCGATCAGGCACGGCACGCCCTTGCCGTCGACGAACTGGCGGCGGACCAGGTGGCCCGGGCCCTTCGGCGCGACCATGGCCACGTCGACGTCCTGCGGCGGCTGGATGAGGTCGTAGCGGATGTTGAAGCCGTGCCCGAAGAAGATCGCGTCGCCCGAGTTGAGGTTCGGCGCGATGTCGTCGGCGTAGATGAAGCGCTGCCGGGTGTCCGGCGCCAGGATCATGATCACGTCGGCCTCGGCGGCCGCCTCGGCCGGGGTGACGACGCGCAGCCCCTCCTCCTGCGCGGAGGCACGGCTCTTCGACCCCTCCGGCAGGCCGACGCGCACGTCGACGCCCGAGTCGCGCAGCGACAGCGCGTGCGCGTGCCCCTGGCTGCCGTAGCCGATGACGGCGACCTTGCGCCCCTGGATGATCGAGAGGTCGGCGTCGTCGTCGTAGAAGACCTCGGCGTTGCCGGTGGTCGGCGCACTCATGATCTGGGACTACTTCCTTCCGGGTGACGGATACGGGAACGGCAATCTAGCGGTGGTGCGCGGCGATGGAGCGCGGCCCGCGGGCCAGCGCCACCATCCCCGACTGCACGACCTCGCGGACGCCGTAGGGCTCGAGCATCCGGCGCAGCGCGGCGAGCTCGTCCTCGGTGCCCGTGGCCTCCACCGTGACCGCCTCGGGCGAGACGTCCACGACCTTGGCGCGGAACATCTGGGTGACCTCGAGGACCTGCGAGCGCACGGTCGCGTCGGCGCGCACCTTCATCATCACGAGCTCGCGCTGCACCGACGAGGTCGGCTCCAGCTCGACGATCTTGATGACGTGCACCAGCTTGTTGAGCTGCTTCGTGACCTGCTCGAGGGGGAACTCGTCGACGGTCACGCAGATCGTCATGCGCGAGATCCCCTCCTCCTCGGTGGGGCCCACGGCGAGCGACGCGATGTTGTAGCCGCGGCGGGAGAACAGGCCGGCGATGCGGGCCAGGACGCCGGGCTTGTCCTCGACGAGGACCGACAGCGTGTGCGTCGTCATGCGACCGGCCCCTCGCCGTCGACGGGGTGGTCCGCGCGCGAGACCTCGTCGGCCTGGACGGCCTCGGGGTCGTCGAACAGCGGGCGAATGTGGCGGGCGGCCATGATCTGGTCGTTGCCGGTGCCGGCGGCGACCATCGGCCACACCTGCGCGTCGGCCCCGACCGTGAAGTCGATGACCACCGGGCGGTCGTCGATCGCCATGGCCTCACCGATCACGCGGTCGACCTCGTCCTGCGACTCGCAGCGCAGCCCCACGCACCCGAGCGCCTCGGCGAGCAGCACGAAGTCGGGCACGCGGTGCTTGTGCGTGCCGAGCTCGGTGTTCGAGTAGCGCTCCTCGTAGAACAGGGTCTGCCACTGGCGGACCATGCCGAGGTTGCCGTTGTTGATGACCGCGACCTTGATCGGGATGCCCTCGATCGCGCAGGTCGCGAGCTCCTGGTTGGTCATCTGGAAGCAGCCGTCACCGTCGATGGCCCACACCGTGGTGTCGGGCTTGCCGACCTTGGCGCCCATCGCCGCCGGCACGCCGTAGCCCATCGTCCCGGCGCCGCCGGAGTTGAGCCACGTCCGCGGCTTCTCGTAGCGGATGAACTGGGCGGCCCACATCTGGTGCTGACCGACGCCCGCCGAGTAGATCGCGTCCGGGCCGGCGATGGCGCCGATGCGCTCGATGACGTACTCCGGCGACAGCGTCCCGTCGGCGGGGTGGTCGTAGCCCAGCGGGAACGTGCTGCGCCAGCGCTCGAGCTGCTCCCACCACGCCCCGAGCGCCGCGTGCCGCTCGTCGCGGCCGCCAGCGGTGCGCAGCGCGGTGGTCAGCTCGATGATCACCTCGCGGGCGTCACCGACGATCGGCACGTCGGCCGTGCGGTTCTTGCCGATCTCGGCCGGGTCGACGTCGGCGTGCACGACCTTCGCGTCCGGGGCGAACGTCGAGAGGTCGCCGGTGACGCGGTCGTCGAACCGCGCGCCGAGGGCGATCAGCAGGTCGGCCTTCTGCATCGCCGCCACGGCGGCGACGGTGCCGTGCATGCCCGGCATCCCCAGGTTCTGCCGGTGGCTGTCGGGGAAGGCGCCGCGGGCCATGAGGGTGGTGACCACGGGCGCGCCGGTCTCGTCGGCGAGGTCGAGGAGCTCGGTGGAGGCCTCGGCCTTGATCACACCGCCGCCGACGTAGAGGACGGGACGACGCGCCTCGCCGATCAGGCGGGCGGCCTCCCGGATCTGCTTGGAGTGGGGCCGGGTCGTGGGCCGGTAGCCCGGCAGCTGGGTGTCGACCGGCCAGCGGAAGGTGGTGGCGGCCTGCAGGACGTCCTTGGGCAGGTCGACGAGCACCGGGCCGGGACGCCCGGACGAGGCGATGTGGAACGCCTCGGTGATCGCCCGCGGGATGTCCGCGGGGTCGGTCACCAGCATGTTGTGCTTGGTGATCGGCAGCGTGATGCCGCAGATGTCGGCTTCCTGGAACGCGTCGGTGCCGATGAGCTTGCGCCCGACCTGCCCCGTGATCGCGACGACCGGCACCGAGTCGAGCATCGCGTCGGCCAGCGGCGTGACGAGGTTGGTGGCGCCGGGGCCGGAGGTGGCGATGCAGACGCCGACCCGGCCCGTGGCCTGCGCGTACCCGGTGGCCGCGTGGCCCGCGCCCTGCTCGTGGCGCACGAGGATGTGGCGCACGAGCGTCGAGTCGAACAGCGGGTCGTAGGCCGGGAGGATCGCGCCGCCCGGGATGCCGAACACGACCTCGCACCCGACGGCCTCGAGCGAGCGCACCAGCGACTGCGCGCCGGTCGCGGGCTCGGGGTCGACGTGGGTCGGACGGGGGGCGTCCGGGCGCAGCGGGGCCTGCAGGGCGGTGTCCTGCTGCTCGCTGGGGACGCCGGTGCGCGGCGTGGGGCGCCGCGAGCCGTTCGCCGCGGTGCCCGGGGTGCCGGGGGGCGCGGAGGGTCTGGCTGTGGTCATCGGGTGTGTGCCTCGAGAGGTCGTTTCCGGGTGCTGGGCGAACGAGAGCAGGAGCCGAACACGAAAAAGCCCCCACCGCCTCGAGGCGGGGAGGGCAGGCGCGTCAGCAGGTACTCAGGGCGGGTGCGAAGACGATCGCGCCCGTCAGGCGCTGACGCGCCCCGGGAGTACGAGAATTCGACGCTGGATCACGAGCCCGAGAGTAGGCGTGGCCTCCACGTGGCGTCAAACCGCCCCCCGGGTGTCGGAGTGGCACCATCGACGGGGTGACGAGCGAGGAGACGGTGGCGTCGGGGTCGGAGGCGTCGGCGGCGACCACGGCGCCCACGGTGACCACTGAGCGTCCCGCGACCTTCCGGGCCGTGCCCCTCCCGGCGCTGGTCGCCGTGGGGTTCGTGGCCGTCGGCCTCTCCCCGATCGCGTTCCAGGGCGGGCCGTGGTTCCTGCTGTTCCTCGCGCCCCTGGCGCTCGCGTGGTGGGTCGTGCGCACGCGCACCGTCGTGGACGCCGACGCGCTGCGCGTCGTCTCCGCGGTCGGGTCGCGGCAGCTGCCCTGGAGCGAGGTGGCGACGCTGCGGGTCGCCTCGCGCGGGTGGGTGCGCGCGGTGCGCGCCGACGAGGGCGAGCGGACGCTGACCGGGGTGCGGGCCCGCGACCTCGGCCGCATCGCCCAGGCCAGCGGCGGGCGCATCACCATGCCCACGCCCGACGAGATCGCGGCGGCCCGCGAGCACGAGCGCGAGCTCGAGGCCACGCGGATGCGGCTCGCGCGGCTGCGGGAGCGCGAGGCCGAGGCAACCACCGACGAGCCCGCCGACGAGGCGGAGGCGACCGCGGCCACGGGGACGACGGACGGCGACGCCAAGCCGCGCGCGTAACCTCGCGGACGCCCACCACTGATCGTCTCCTGCGAGGTCACCCGTGCCGCCGCTGCGCTCGCGCGTCACCACCCAGGGTCGCAACGCCGCCGGGGCGCGAGCCCTCTGGCGCGCCACCGGCCTCACCGACTCCGACTTCGGCAAGCCGCTCGTCGCGATCGCCAACTCCTACACCCAGTTCGTGCCCGGGCACGTGCACCTCAAGGAGATGGGCGAGCTGGTGGCCGGCGCGGTGCGCGAGGCCGGCGGGATCGCGCGCGAGTTCCACACCATCGCCGTCGACGACGGCATCGCGATGGGCCACGGCGGGATGCTGCACTCGCTGCCGTCTCGCGAGGTGATCGCCGACGCCGTCGAGCACATGGTGCAGGGCCACGCCGTCGACGCCCTGGTGTGCATCTCGAACTGCGACAAGATCACGCCGGGCATGCTCAACGCCGCGCTGCGGCTGAACATCCCGACGGTGTTCGTGTCCGGCGGGCCGATGGAGGCCGGCAAGGCCGTGGTCGTCGACGGCGTCGCGCAGGCGCCGACCGACCTCGTCACCGCGATCTCCGCGTCGGCGTCGTCGAAGGTCACCGACGACGGCCTCACCGAGGTCGAGCGCTCCGCGTGCCCGACGTGCGGATCGTGCTCGGGCATGTTCACGGCGAACTCGATGAACTGCCTCACCGAGGCGCTGGGCCTCTCGCTGCCCGGCAACGGCTCGACGCTGGCCACGCACGCCGCGCGCCGGGAACTGTTCCTCGACGCCGGGCGCACGGTCGTCGAGCTGGCGCGGCGCTGGTACGCCGAGGACGACGACGCGGTGCTGCCGCGCAACGTCGCCTCGCAGCACGCCTTCGAGAACGCGATGGCCCTCGACGTCGCGATGGGCGGCTCGACGAACACCGTGCTGCACATCCTCGCCGCCGCCCACGAGGCCGACCTGGGGTTCACGCTCGCCGACATCGACGCGGTCAGCCGCCGGGTGCCGTGCCTGTCGAAGGTCGCGCCGAACTCCAGCCACCACATGGAGGACGTGCACCGCGCCGGCGGCATCCCCGCGATCCTCGGGGAGCTCGACCGCGCCGGGCTGCTGCAGCGCGACGTGCACGCCGTCCACGCCCCGTCGCTGCAGGCGTGGCTGGACGTCTGGGACATCCGGGGCGGGCAGCCGTCCGAGCGGGCCGTCGAGCTGTTCCACGCCGCACCGGGCGGGGTGCGCACGGTCGAGCCATTCTCGACGACCAACCGCTGGTCCTCGCTCGACACCGACGCCGCCACGGGCGTCATCCACGACGTCGCGCACGCCTTCTCCGCCGACGGCGGGCTCGCCGTGCTGCGCGGCAACCTCTCCCCCGACGGCGCCGTGATCAAGAGCGCCGGGCTGCCCGAGGACGGGCGCCACTTCCGCGGCCCGGCGCGGGTCGTGGAGAGCCAGGAGGAGGCCGTCTCGGTGATCCTCGGCAAGCAGGTGCAGCCCGGCGACGTGCTCGTGGTGCGCTACGAGGGCCCCGCGGGCGGGCCCGGGATGCAGGAGATGCTGCACCCCACCGCGTTCCTCAAGGGCGCGGGCCTCGGCGCGGTGTGCGCGCTGGTCACCGACGGCCGGTTCTCGGGCGGCAGCTCGGGCATCAGCGTCGGCCACGTCTCCCCCGAGGCCGCCGCGGGCGGGGTGATCGCGCTGGTGCAGGACGGCGACGCGATCCTCCTCGACGTCGACAGCCGGCGCATCGAGCTCCTCGTCGACGACGACGTGCTCGCCGAGCGCCGCGCCAAGATGGAGGCCTCGGAGCGCCCGTGGCAGCCGGCGGCCGAGCGCCACCGGCACCTCACCAGCGCGCTGCGCGCCTACGCGAAGCTCGTGACCTCCGGCGCGACGGGGGCCGTGCGCTCGGTCTGAGCGCACTCACCACCGTGCCGGGTGCCGGTGCGACGCCGCGCGCAGGGCGTCGGCGATCCGCCGGCACTCGTCGCGCGTGAGCGCCACGGTGTGCCGCCCCAGCGCCAGCACCGCGAACGGGTCGCCGTCGTCGACCTGCACGCACACGATCTCCTCGCCCGCTCCTGTGGTCACGTTCGTCCACGCCTTCATCGCCCGCTCCGCTCCGTCGTCGTCCGCTCCCTCCGTTCTACATACTTGCGTGTTGTCTCGCAAGTAAGTGTCGCGATACCGTAGGGCCGTGGACGCGGGGACGACGACCGAGCGCACCTCGCCGCGCCCGCGCCGCACCCAGGAGGAGCGCCGCGCCCACACCGAGTCGGCGCTGCTCGCGGCCGCGGCCGACCTCGTCGTCGAGGCGGGCGTCCCCGCGCTGACGCTCGCCCGGGTCGGCGAGCGCGCGGGCTACAGCCGCGGGATCGTCACCCACCACTTCGGCTCCAAGCAGGCCCTGCTCGAGGCCTTCGCGCGCAGCGCCCAGGCCGGCTTCGTCGCGGACCTCGACGACGTGCCCCCGGGGCTCGAGCACCTGCTGCGGCTGGTCGCCGGCTACGTCCGGGCGCTCGCCGGTGCCGGGGTGGCCAGCCGCGCGTTCCTGCTGCTCTGGGCCACCGCGCCCACCTCGCCCGAGCTCGCCCCGATCTTCACCGAGCGCGACGAGCGCTTCCGCGCCGACCTGCGCACGGACGTCGCGCAGGGCATCGCCGACGGCACGGTGCGCCCCGACGTCGACCCGCACGCCGTCGCCGTGGCCGTCCTGGGACAGCTGCGCGGGATCAGCATGCAGCACCAGCTCGCGCCGAAGACCGTGGACACGGAGGTCGTCGCCCCGCTGGTCGCGGACACCTGGCGGCGGTCGCTCCGGGCGGACTGATCGTCAATAGCCCTCGGTCACCAGGTTCTGCGGGTCCTCGCCGCGGGCGACGGCCTCGAGCTGGGTGCGCACGACGCGGTAGGCGCGCTCGAGGTGCCCGGGGACGCTGCCGCCGACGTGCGGGGTGATCAGCAGGTTCGGCGCGCTCCACAGCGGGTGGTCGGCGGGCAGGGGCTCGGGGTCGACGACGTCGACGACCGCGCGCAGGCGCTCGGCGCGCAGCTCGGCGATCAGGGCGTCGGTGTCGACCACGGGCCCGCGCGCGGCGTTGACCAGCAGCGCGCCGTCGGGCATGGCGGCGAGGAAGGCGGCGTCGACCATGCCGCGCGTCTCGTCGGTGAGCGGGATCAGCAGGACGACGACGTCGTGGTCGTCGAGCAGGTCGGGCAGCTCCGAGGTCGCGTGCACCCCGTCGCGGGCCCGTCGCCCGACGCGCGTGATCGTCGCGACGTCGAAGGTCTCGAGGCGGCGCGCGGTCTGCTCGGCGAGGTCGCCCGCGCCGACGAGCAGGACGCGCTTGCCGGTGAGCGTGTCGGTGATGTGCTGGTCCCAGCGGCCCTCGTCCTGGGCCCGCACGAACACCGGGATCTCGCGCAGCACCGCCAGCGTCGCGGCCAGCACCCATTCGGCGGTGACGCCGCCGTGCGCGCCCTGGCAGTCCGAGAGCTGCACGCCCTCGGGGAGCCGCCCGACCCACATCTCCGCGCCGGCCGACAGCAACTGCACCAGGCGCAGCCGCGGGCAGCGCTCGACCAGCTCGAGCGCCTCGTTCGTCGCCAGGAAGCCGGGGATCAGCACGGCGGCCCGGACGGCGGCGTCGGGCAGGGCGTCGGACTGCTCGTAGTAGCGGACGAGCTCGAGGCCCTCGATCCCGGCGAGGGCGCGCGCGCCCTCGTCGTGCGGCACCAGGACGGTCACCGGTTCGCTGCTCACGGTCCGCGGACGCTAGTGCACTGCAGAGACGGAGCGCAGCGGAGCTCGACCCGTCGACCCGCCCCCGACCCGTCTCACGGCCGGCACAGCTGCGGACGCCTACTGTGTCGACCCGTGTCGGGACCGTGGCGGGCGAGGTCGATCCTCGGGGCGCTGCTCGTGCTCGTGGCCCTGCTCGCCGGCTGCGCGCAGTTCCCCGACGCGGGGCAGCAGCCGTGGCGCGAGCGCCCCGACCTCGGCGCTGAGCGCGCCCCGCAGCCCCGGCTGCCCGAGACCGGCGAGCCGACGCCTGCGCCGAACTCGGGCGGGCCGTCGGTGCCGCCGCCGTGCGTCGACCCCGACCCGCAGGTGGTGGCCACGTGCCTGGCGCCGCTGTCGGCCGTCGTCACGCTGCCGGGCGAGCAGGCGGCGCTGGTGGCCGAGCGCACCACCGGCCGCATCCTGCGGATCACGCTCGAGGAGCCCCCGGAGACGGTGGCCACCGTGGCCGTCGACGCCGCGGGCGACGGCGGGCTGACCGGGCTCGTGCTGTCCCCGTCCTACGCCGAGGACCAGCTCGTCTACGTGTACGCCACCACCGCCGCCGGCAACGCGGTCATGCGGATCGCCCCGGGCGACGTGCCCAAGACGGTGCTGGGCGGCATCCCGCGCGGCACCTCGGGCAACCGGGGCGCGGTCGGCGTGGAGCCCGACGGCACGCTGCTCGTGGCCACCGGGGACGGCGGCAACCCCGCGGCCGCGGCCTCCCCGACGTCGCTGGCGGGCAAGCTGCTGCGCATCGACCCGTTCGGGCGGCCCGCGCAGGGCACGCCCGACCCGACGTCGTCGGTGGTCGGCAGCGGGCTGCACGCGCCCGGCGACGTCTGCGCCGACCCGTCGTCGGGCCTGACCTGGGTCACCGACCGCGCCGGGGCCCGCGACGTCCTGCTGGCCGTGCGGCCCGGGG
>CADCTH010000296.1 GCA_902805495.1 uncultured Actinomycetospora sp. | reverse complement strand
GCGGGCGCGGTGCTGCTCGAGCCCCCGATCTCCGACGACGCCACCGAGGCGCGGGCGGCGCCCCGGCGCGCCGCGGGCATCACGCCGGTGCCCTCGGACCTGCCCACCGTCGCGGTGCGTGTGTCCCCGGGCGCCGACCGCCGCCTGCTCGTCGTGGCCGCGGAGCTGGAGTCCGGCTGGACCGCCACGGTCGGCGGCGCGCCCGCCCCCGTCGTCCCGGCGTGGGGCCACCTCGTCGGCGTGGGCGTCGGCCCCGGCGGCGGGGCAGTGGTGGTCGACCGCGACGACACGACCCGCCTGCTGCTCCTGCTCCTCCAGCTGGCCCTGGTGCTGTTCACCGCGATCTCCGCGCTGCCGTCCCGGACGCGGCTCGACTGACGGGGTCCCGGCTGTCGGGGTCAGGCCCTAGGTTCGGCGGCGTGTTCGACCACGTCGGTTTCCCCTGTCGCGACGTCGAGACCTCCGTCGCCTTCTACACCGCGGTGTTCGCGCCGCTCGGCATGGCCGTGGGCCTGCGCATCCCCACCGGACCGCCGGGCGCGCCCGAGGTCGTCGGGCTGAGCGCCGGTGGGCACCCGGCGTTCTGGCTCGCCCCGGGCGAGCCGGTGGCCCAGGAGCTGCACGTCGCCTTCGCCGCGCCCGACCGCGCCGCCGTCGACGCCGTGCACGAGGCGGCCCTGGCGCAGGGGACGGAGGTGCTGCACGCGCCCCGGATCTTCCCGGAGTACCACCCCGGCTACTACGCCGTGTTCCTCCGCGACCCCGACGGCCACAACGTGGAAGCCGTCCACCACACGTTCTAGCTCAGTCCTCGTCGCCGGCGATCGTGTCGGGCTCGACGCCGAGGTAGCCGGCGACCTGCTCGACGAGCTCGTCGTGCAGCAGGTCGGCGAGGTCCTCGCCGTCGAGCGCGCGCGCCTCGAGCGGGCGGCGGTAGAGCACGATCCGCGCCCGGGTCACGGCGCCGCGGCGGTCCATGCCCGCGGGCACGAGGCGCGCCAGCGGCACCTCGCCGTCGCCGAGCACGGCGTCGTCGTCCACGGGCGGGTCGTCGGTGGCGGCGGGCACCTCGGGCACGTCGTCGACGGCCACGTCCAGCTCGGCGAGCTCGGTGCCCCAACGCTACTCGATGGGCTCCAGCGCCTCGAGCACGAGGGCGTCGAAGCGCTCGGCGCGGGTGCGCGCGGCGGGGGAGCCCGACGGGTAGAGCGGCATCCGCAGCCCGCGCCCGCGGCGGTCGCGCCGGCGCCGGCGCGGCCGGGACGCGGAGGTGCCGCCCCGGCGGCTCGCGCTCCTGGTCACGCCCGGGGAGCCTACGCGCGGCCGCCTGCCCGGGTGCGGGACAGGCCCGGGACCGGCCGGGACCGACCGGCGCAGCAGCCCCCGGACGAGGACCGACGCGCCGCGCGCGCCTGCGGGGCGGGCGCGTCCGTCCGGGCTATCGTCGGCGACGTGCGAGGAGTGCGGAAGTGCTCACGGACCGGGTGTGGTCACGCGGCCGTGGCCACCCTGACCTATGTCTACTCGGACTCGACCGCCGTGGTCGGTCCGCTGGCCACGAGCGCCGAGCCGCATTCCTACGACCTCTGCGAGCGCCACGCCGTCCGGCTCACCGCCCCGCGAGGGTGGGAGGTCGTGCGCTACGAGGGCGACTTCCCGGACGAGCCGTCGGCCGACGACCTCACCGCCCTGGCCGAGGCCGTCCGCGAGGCCGGACGCGCCGATCGCCCGCTCGCCCCGCCCGAGGGGCGCACGCGCATCACGGCGGGCTCCGGCATGGGACACGGCGGTGCCGCCGCGTCGCCGGCGCTGCCGGCCGGCCCGCCGCCCGGCCTGGCCGCCGGCATGACCGGCGCGCCCACGGGCCGCCGCGGGCACCTGCGCGTCCTGCCCGACCCCGCCTCCTCCTGAGTCGCTGCACAGGAGCCCGACGCGCCCACGACGGGATTCACCGTTCAGCGGACGGGCCCGACCGGCGGGCGCCGCTGTCCGGCGGCGCCCATAGGCTGGTGAGGTGTCCAGCACACCGTCCGCCACCTCGTCCGCGGCCCCCGATCGCGGCCAGGTCATCGACCAGGTCGTGAAGGCCTACGACATCCGCGGTCTCGTCGGCTCCCAGCTCGACGCGGCCTTCGTGCGCGACGTGGGCGCGGCGTTCGCGCGCCTCCTCCTCGACGAGCAGGACGGTCTCGGCGGTGGCGGGGGCGTCGTGGTCGCGCACGACATGCGCGAGTCGTCGCCCGAGCTCGCCGACGCGTTCGCCGAGGGCGTCACCGGGCTCGGCGTCGACGTCGTGCACATCGGCCTGGCCAGCACCGACATGCTCTACTACGCCTCCGGCGCGCTCGAGATGCCCGGCGCGATGTTCACGGCCAGCCACAACCCGGCCACCTACAACGGCATCAAGCTCTGCCGCGCCGGGGCGTCGCCCGTCGGTCAGGACTCCGGGCTCGACGAGATCGCCGCGCTGCTCGACCGCGGGCCCGGCGAGGCGGCGTCGGCCGGCGGCGACACCGCCCAGCGCGGCAGCGTCAGCCACCGCGAGATGCGCGAGGACTACGCCGCCTTCCTGCGCTCGCTGGTCGACCTCTCCGGCATCCGCCGCCTGTCGGTCGTCGTCGACGCCGGCAACGGCATGGCCGGCTACACTGTCCCGGCGGTGCTCGACCCGCTGCCGATCGAGGTCGAGCCGCTGTTCTTCGAGCTCGACGGCACGTTCCCCAACCACGAGGCCAACCCGCTGGACCCGGACAACCTCCAGGACCTCCAGCGCAAGGTCATCACGCTGGGCCGCGTCGACGCGGGCCTGGCCTTCGACGGCGACGCCGACCGCGTGTTCCTCGTCGACGAGAAGGGCGACGCGGTGAGCCCCAGCGCCATCACCGCGCTGGTCGCCACCCGCGAGCTCGGCAAGCACCCCGGCTCCACGGTGATCCACAACCTGATCACCTCGCGCGCGGTCCCCGAGATCATCACCGAGGCGGGCGGCACGCCGCGGCGCAGCCGGGTCGGCCACTCGTTCATCAAGGCCACCATGGCCGAGACGGGCGCGGTCTTCGGCGGCGAGCACTCGGCGCACTACTACTTCCGCGACTTCTGGAACGCCGACTCGGGCATGCTCGCCGCGCTGCACGTGCTGGCCGCGCTCGGCGAGCAGGACGAGCCGCTCTCGGAGCTGATGGCGCGGTACGACCGCTACGCCGCCTCCGGCGAGGTCAACTCGACGGTGCAGGACGCGCAGGCGGTCATGGCCGAGGTCGAGCAGACGTTCGGCGCGCGCGAGGGCGTCACCACCGACGACCTCGACGGGCTCACCGTCGCCCTGCCCGACGGCAGCTGGTTCAACCTGCGACCGTCGAACACCGAGCCGCTGCTGCGGCTCAACGTCGAGGCCGCCGACGACGAGGCCGTGGCCGCCCTGCGCGACGAGGTCCTCGCGCTCGTGCGCGGCTGACCCGGATCGAGAAGGAGACCCCCGATGCCGCTCGATCTGGATCCCGACCTGCTCGAGATCCTCGCCTGCCCCGCTCCCGACCACGGCACGCTGCGTCCCGGGACGCCGGACGACCCCGAGGCCGCGGCGCTGACGTGCACGGCGTGCGACCGGCGCTACCCGGTCACCGACGGCATCCCGGTCCTGCTCCTGTCGGAGGCGAGCGGAGGACCCGCGCAGGCGGAGCCGGACCCTCGAGAGGGGTGAGCGCGGTGCTCGACGACGCCCTGCTCTCCGACGAGCCGCGCCTGCTCGCCGCCGACCGTGAGGGCACGCTGCGCGCGGTGGCCACCGCGGGCGCCCAGGTGCGCACGACGTGGGCGGCCGCCCAGGACGCGGGCGTGCCCGGCGACCTCGCCGGCCTGCGCGCCGGCGCGCTGGTCCTGCTGACCCGCCCCGGCACCACCGAGTCCGCCTGCCGCCTGCTGGCGTCGCTGCTCACCCCGTCCGCGCCGCTGCCGGTGATCGTCACCGACGTCGCGCCCCCGTGGCTCGGCCCGCTCGACGTCGTCGTCGCGTCCCACCGCGGTCGCGACGGCGACCCGGTCGCGGGCCTGGTGGCCGGTTACGGGGCCACCGTGCTGGCCACCCACGCGGGT
>CADCTH010000295.1 GCA_902805495.1 uncultured Actinomycetospora sp. | reverse complement strand
GGCGTTGTGCTCCCACAGGCGGGGGACCGCCGCGTGGATCTCCATCGCGACCGCGAACGCCGCCCGGTCGCCCGCCTCCGCCCGCCGCAGGACGTCGTTGACCCAGGCGACGGTCTCCTTGTTCCGCTCGCCCGTGGCGGCGAGGCCGCCGGCGACCTCCGCCGGGTCGCGGGCCACGAGGCTACGGGACGGCTTGGTTGGCACGGCGCCTCCTCCACTCCCCGCCGTGGTGGCGGTGGTGCCCGGTCGCCAGCAGCGCCACCCGGGCCAGCAGATCGCCGACCGCGTCCGCCTCGGTGACGCGCGCCTCGAGCGCTGCCTCCTCCTCGCGCTGGCTCCGCATCAGCTCGCGATCCTCCTGGACCTGGGTCCGGGCGATCCGGTCGGCCTCCGCCATGAGCTCGGCGTGGGGGCCGCGGCCGACGTACTCGCGGACGATCCGGCCGCCCTCGCGGCGGCTGCGGGTGTAGTAGCGGTGGGGGCTGTGTGGGCGGGTTTCCCAGCTCATCTTGTGTAACACCCTCCCGGTATCCCCGTTTGGGCCGCGCGCTGCCGCGGGGTGGGGTGTCGGGTCGTCGCATTGGGTGGCATTCGTCGCACCTCCCGTATGCCCGCCGGGCATAGCACAGGGCCGCCGGGCGAGCATGCTGCTGCTCGCGTCCGGCGGCCCCTGTGTCCACCACTCGGTTGTTGCGGCTAGTTTACTATGCCGGCGGTTTCCTCAGATGAAGCAACTCGTCTTGGATTGCTCACCCGTAGACGTTTCGACTGAGGCGCCATCGAGATGCGGGGGCTCCACCGCAATGACTCCGTCAGGGACGCAGATCTTCATCTCCTACCACCGTGCCGACGTCGATGTGGCCGAACGGGTGCGCGGGCATCTCGCCGCGCATGGCGTCCGGACCTGGATGGACCGGTACGACATCCCCGTCGGCGCCTACTGGCCGGACGAGATCGATCGGGCGCTGGCCGAGTCCGCGTTCGTGCTCGGCCTGCTCAGCCCCGATTCCGTTGCGTCCCGGAACGTCAAGAACGAGTGGGACTGGGCCCTCCAGAACGGAAAGCAGCTCGTGCTGCTCAAGACGCGCCCGTGCGTCGTCCCCCACCGGTACGTGTCGGTCAACTTCATCGAGGCGGACGCGGGGCGCTTCGAGCAGGCGTTGGGTGAGGTTGTTGGCCTACCCGGATTAGTCCCCGCGACTACCGATGAGGTGCTCCCGACCACGAGGTACGCCCGGTCCGGGGATGTCAGCATCGCCTACCAGCAGTTCGGAACCGGCCCGATCGAGATGGTCTGGGTCCCCGGGACCTACTCCCACTGCGAGCACACCTGGCGGTTGCCGGTCATCGCGGAGCACTTCAATCGTTTGGGGAAGCTCGCCCGGGTCATCCTGTTCGACAAGCGGGGCAGCGGCATGTCTGACCGCGTCTCGGCGGCCGCGCCGCTCGAGGAGCGGATGGACGACATCCGGGCGGTGATGGATGCCTGCGGCGTCGAGCGGGCGGTCATCTTCGGCCTCTCTGAGGGCGTGCCGCTCTCGCTTCTCTTTGCGGCGACCTACCCCCAACGCACCGAGTCGCTGGTCCTGTTCGGCGGCTACGCATCGGAGGGGCGCAAGGAGGACTACCCGTGGGTCCCCACCCTCGACGAGCGCCGGGAGGCGTTGGATGTCGAGGCACGGACGCTGCACGAGGTCTGGGGGACCGAAGGCCTAGGGAAGGAGAAGTGCGCCGTCTTCGCCCCGTCGCTGCAGGACGACCGGCAGGCGGTCCGATGGATGGCCGACCTGATGCGCTTGGGTGCGAGTCCCGGCGCGTCCTTGGCGCTGAACCGCATGAATCTGCTCGTGGACGTCCGCGACCTGCTCCCGACCGTTCGGGTTCCGACCCTCGTCTTCCATCGGACGGGCGACCGTGCCTGTCTGGTCCAGGAGGGGCGCTACGTGGCCGACCGGGTACCGGGTGCCACGTTCGTGGAGCTGCCCGGGGACGATCACGTTCCGTGGGCCGGGGAACAGGAGCAGTTCTTCCGCGTGCTGAAGGCATTCCTGGAACGAAGTGACGACGGGACCGACGCAGCCACGGAGCTAGATTCGGTCCTGGCGACGGTGGTTGTCGTGCTCGCGAAGGGGGTGCAAGACGATGAACTCGCAGCACGCGCTCAAGTCGCAGCGTCGCGGTTCCGGGGGAGGCTTGCCCTCGGCGGCAACGGCACCGAACTCGTCGTGACCTTCGATGGCCCCGCGCGGGCGATCCGGTTCGCCGGCGCCGTCTGCCGGGACGGCACCATCGCGACCGGGAGCCTACGAGCAGGCATCCACGTCGGCGAGGTCGTGACGCACAGAACCTGGGTGATCGGTAGGCCGGTCGACGTGGCGCGTGGTCTCGCAACGGTCGCCCACCCCGGTCAGATTCTCGTGACGGGCATCGTTCGGGACCTCGCAAGCGGCTCGGGGATTCGTTTCGAGCCGGTCCCCGACGTGCTGGTGGAGACGATGCCAGACGTACCCGAACCTCTGGTCGTCGACCGCGCGAGCCTGGCGTAGCCCGTTCTGGGCCATGCGGTTCCCTGACAGCATTCCTGCAGTGGACGGCCACGAGCAGCGTGAGACCGCACTCACCGAGGAGCGCACGCGAAGCACGTCCGCACGGCCTCCAGAGCGGCCCGCGCGGCGACCGTCCGTGTCGAGCCACCATCGAGGATGGTCACGCGGTGGGGCGGTGTCGCAGAGATCCACACGGCCGGGACGGCCGCTCGCTGTGCCTGCGCGACGACACCCGCCGTGCCACCGGCACCGCTGCTCAACGGGAGCTGAGAACCGCCACCCCGCGGAACTCCCTGGCCGTCCCGCACGCCGGGCACCGGACCGACGCCCGCTTTGTGTCCATATAGCAGGCAAACCGCCCGACACCTGGGTCGAGCACCAGCCCGCCCTCGGCCGTCACCCGGCCCAGCACCGCTCCGTGTGGGGTAGCGCACTCCGGGTTCCGGCACCGCCACAGCGACCGGCTCACGGCTGGTCCCTCTTGGTTCTTCGCGCCGCCCGCTCCGCCCCGTCGGCCGCCACCACCCGCCGGGCCGCCTCGGCGCACGCACGGCAGACGTAGCGCTGCCCCACCTCCATCGGGTCGCCGCAGCTCAGGCAGCCCGCCGGTCCTGCCTCGCACTGTCTCGCGACGAGGACGGGGATCGTCCCGATCGCCGGGACCTGCGTCGCCATCACCGCCACCCGCCAGGCGACCTCGGCCTCCCACTCTT
>CADCTH010000294.1 GCA_902805495.1 uncultured Actinomycetospora sp. | reverse complement strand
GGCACGATCCCGCGGATGAGGAACGCCACGAGCGTCGCGACCGTGTAGAGCCGGTCGGCGAGCGGGTCGAGCAGCTCCCCCAGACGGCTGTACTGGTCGAGGGCGCGCGCGAGGCGCCCGTCGAGCCAGTCGGTGATCCCGCTGGCCATGAGCACGACCAGCGCCCAGCCGTCGGCGCGCGGGCCCAGCAGCAGCCAGAGGAACAACGGGACCCCGAGCAGGCGCAGGAAGCTCAGCGCGTTGGGCACGGTGAGCCAGCGCTCGCCGGCGAGCTCGCGGAGGGTCACGACCCGGGAGTATCCCCCGGGCCGCGACGGTCAGCGCGCGGTCCAGCCCATGTCCATCGTCACCGGCGAGCCGGTGAACGTGGACCCCGCCGGGGTGTTGAGGAAGGCGACGACGTCGGCGACCTCGGAGGGCTCGATCAGCCGCTTGCGGGCGTGCGGGGTGAGGATGACCTCCTCGATCACCCGGTCCTCGCTGATCCCGTGCGCGCGCGCCTGGTCGGCGATCTGCTTCTCCACCAGCGGGGTGCGCACGTAGCCCGGGCAGACCGCGGTCGCGGTGATGGCGTCGTCGGCGCCCTCGAGGGCGAGGGTCTTCACCAGGCCCAGCACACCGTGCTTGGCCGAGACGTAACCGGCCTTGTAGGGCGACGCGGCCAGCGCGTGGGCCGACGCGATGGCGATGAAGCGGCCGCCCTCGGGGGCCGCGCGCAGGGACTCCCAGGCGTACTTCGCGAGCAGGAACGGGCTGGTCAGCAGGATCGCGAGCAGGGCGTCCCAGCGGTCCTCGTCGAAGTCGACGACCGGAGAGACGTGCTGGAAGCCGGCGTTGGCCACGACGAGGTCGAGGCGCCCGAACTGCTCGAGGGCCGTGTCCACCGCGGCCCGGTTGCCCTCGCGCGTGGTCAGGTCGGCGCCCAGGGAGGGGCCGGGGAGGGTCTCAGCCAGATCTCCTTCGGGGGCTTTGAGATCCACGCCGAGGACCGACCAGCCGTCGTTCGTCAACCGCTCGACGATCGCCCGGCCGATCCCGCTGCCCGATCCGGTCACCACCGCTGCTCGCTGCTCGCTCGTCATGCCCCGACCGTAAGCTGTCGCGCCGTGATCGCTCACGACCCGAGGGTCGAGCTCCCCTATCGGCGTGCTCCCCTGGATGCTGCGTCTCCCACCAGCGGCCCCGCCCTCGGCCTGCCGGCCCAGCCCGCTCCCCTGGTCCCCGCCGTCCGGCGGATCGCGGTGCTGCGCGCGAACGGCGTCGGCGACTACGTCGTCGCCGCGCCCGCGCTCGCCGCCCTCGCCGGCGCCTACCCCGAGGCCGAGGTGACGCTGCTCGGCGCCCGCCACCACGTCGCGCTCCTCGAGGGCCGGCCGTCGCCGGTCGACCGCGTCGTCACCGTGCCCCTGGTGCCCGGGGTGCGGGTCGGGCCCGACCCCGACGCCACCGAGGACGAGGTCGAGGCCTGGTGCGCCGAGCGCCGCGCCGAGGGCTACGACCTCGCCGTGCAGCTGCACGGCGGCGGCCGGAACTCCAACAAGCTGCTGCTGCGCCTCGGCGCCCGGGTGACCGTCGGCGCGGCCACCCCGGACGCGCCCCGCCCCGACCGCTGGGTGCCCTACTGGCCCTACCAGCACGACACGATCCGCTGGCTCGAGGTCGCCGCCGCCGCGGGCGCCACCCCGACGCGCGTGGAGCCGCGGGTCGAGGTCACCCCCGCCGACCTCGAGGCCTCGCACGCCGTCGTGCCGCCCGGCGAGGCGCCGCTGCTCGTCGTGCACCCCGGCGCCACCGACGCCCGCCGCTGCTACCCCGAGGAGCGCCTCGGCGCCATCGCCCAGGACCTCGCCGACCGCGGGGCCCGCGTCGTCGTGGCCGGCGGCGACGGCGAGGCCGAGCGCGTCGACCGGGTGGTGTCGGGGATGAAGGAGACGCCGGAGACCGCGGTCGGCACCCTCGACCTGCCCGCGCTGGTCGGGCTGCTCTCGCGGGCGACGGTGGTGCTGGGCAACGACTCGGGCCCCCGCCACCTCGCGGCCGCGGTGGGCACGCCGACGGTCGCGGTGTTCACCTACGCCAACCTCGCCGACGTCGCGCCCCTGACCCGCGTGTGGCACCGCGTGCTCGTCTCGTGGGACGGCGGGTGCCAGGTGTGCGGGCGCCGCGTGCTCGACGGCTGGTGCGGGCACGCCGCGAGCGCGACGCACGACGTCGACGTGGAGGAGGTCCGCGAGGCTGCGGCCGACCTGTGGGAGCAGGCGCTCAGCTGACGCCTCAACTGACGCGCAGGGTGACCCCGTCCTCCGCGGCGACGATCTCGCCGATCACCGGGTGGCCCGGGATCTCGCCGGCCAGCAGCAGCCCGCCGGAGGTCTGGGCGTCGGCGAGCAGCAGCGCCGTGGCCTCGTCGACGTCGAGGCGCGCGTGCGGGCGCACCCAGTCGAGGTTGCGGCGCGAGCCGCCCGGCACGTAGCCGTCGCGGGCGGCCTCGCGCGCGCCGCCGAGGAACGGCACCGCGCTGCTGTCGATCACCGCGGTGACCCCGGACGCGCGGTCGAGCTTGTGCGCGTGGCCCAGCAGCCCGAAGCCGGTGATGTCGGTGCCCGCGCGGATCCCGGCGGCGACCGCGGCGCGCGAGGCCTCGGCGTTGAGCGTCGCCATCACCGCGATCGCCTCGTCGAACGCCTCCCCCGTGGCCTTGTGCCGGTTGTTGAGCACGCCGAGCCCGAGGGGCTTGGTCAGCGTCAGCGGCGTGCCGGGGCGGGCGGCGTCGTTGCGGATGAGCTGGTCGGGGTCGGCCGTGCCCGTGACCGCCATGCCGTACTTGGGCTCCGGGTCGTCGACGGAGTGCCCGCCGGCGACGTGGCAGCCGGCGAGGTCGGCGACGGCCAGCCCGCCGCGCAGCACCTCGGCGGCGAGGTCGTAGGGCAGCACCTCGCGCGGCCAGCAGAGCAGGTTGAGCGCGATCACCGGGCGCCCGCCCATCGCGTAGACGTCGGAGAGCGCGTTGGCGGCGGCGATCCGGCCCCAGTCGTAGGGGTCGTCGACGACCGGGGTGAAGAAGTCGGTGGTCGCGATGAGCGCGAGCCCGTCGCGGATGAGCACCGCCGCGGCGTCGTCGCCGTCCTCGAGCCCGACGAGGAGCTCGCCCGCGCGCTCGGTCGTCGGCGAGGGCATCAGGCCCCGGACCACGTCCTCCAGCTCGCCGGGCGGGATCTTGCACGCGCAGCCGCCGCCGTGGGCGTAGCTCGTCAGGCGCTGTGTCGTCGCGGTCACGACTCCGTTCTACAGCCTGTGCAGCCCGTCCAGCACCCGCTGCATCATGTCGCGCGACGGGGCCCCGGAGGCGGCGACGGCGCGGGGGTGCACGAGGAGCAGGCCCGCGCCGGCCATGTCGTCGATGATCACGCGGGCGACGCCGAGCAGCACCGCGAGCAGGGCGGCGACCTCGGCCACCGAGCGCGGGTCGTCGACGACGTCGCCGAGCGCCACGTGCTCGGGGTCCTCCATCGGCGGGCGGGGCGACGGGATGGACACCAGCGTCTCGACGGCGAGGTCGGCCCGGGTGCGCGTGCGCCCGCGGGTGCGCACGTAGGGACGGACGCGGGTGCGCGTGCTCTCAGGCGGCGCCGCCGAGGGGAGGAACACCGGCCGGGTGGGCGCGTCGTCGGGCTCGGGGACGGGCAGGTCGTCGGACCGGTGGCGCGCGGGCGGCGGGGCCTGCGCGGGCACCACCGCGTCCTCGGCGGCCGCCCGCTCGGCCAGGCGGCGGGTGCGGCGGCCGCGGGAGTTGAACCGGGCCCCGGTGCGGCCGACGGACCCGTCGTCCGGGTCGTCGGCGGGCACGGGATCGGGGAGGGCCACGGCGACGTCGTCCGCGGTGTCGTCCCCGTCCGCGGGGCGCGGGAAGCGGGCTCCGGTGCGCCCGACCCGCGGCGCACGCCGGCGTCGCGGGGCCCCGCTGTCGCCCTCGCCGTCGGCCTCGCTCACGCTGCGCTCCCTACCTCACCCCGATCGGCGGACGGGCCGTGCGTCGAGCCGCCCGTCCGGGGGTCGCGCAGGTCCGGGGCCCGCGGCTCGGTGCCACGATAGAGCAGCTCGAGGACCCGCCACACGGCCGGACGTGGGGGCGTCACGAGACCGTCACCACGCTCACCGCACGTGACGGACCGGTGACTCGGTGACGATGTGGTCACGCCGCCAGGACGACCCGGTGTCGACCTCGTCGGAGGCCGTGTCCAGCGACGACGGCCCCGCGGGGTGGCGCTAAGCTTCTCTCAGCCCCACCTTGACCTCTCTCCGTGGGGCTGTTCCCACCGAGGCTCGGGGTCGTCGTCGTTCCACCCGGTTCGCCGGGACGGCGACTCCGAGCCTCGTTGCTTGTACACATCAACTGCCGGCGTCGACGACGCGGACCCGCACCCGCTCCTCCCCGAGGGCGACCACGTCCCCGCCGCCCAGCTGCCGTCCCCGCCGCGTCTCGCCGCGCCCGTTGACCGTGACCTCGCCGGCCTCGAGCACCTCCCGCGCGGCCGCCCCGTGCTCGACGAGACCGGCGAGCTTGAGCAGCTGGCCGAGGCGGATGCCGTCGTCGCGGACCTCGACGTCGCGGATGGGTGAGCGGTTGTCCACACGCGCGAGTGTGCCGGGTGGCGCGGTGGTGTGATGGCGGCGATGGGCGTCCCGCTGCTGGTCCTCGCCGGGGTGGCCGCGGGCCTCACCGGCTCGATGGCGGGGCTGGCGTCGCTGTTCTCGTACCCGGCGCTGCTCGCGGTCGGCCTCTCCCCCGTGGTCGCGAACCAGACCAACACGATCGCGCTGGCCGTCAGCAGCGTCGGCTCGATCCTCGGCTCCCGCCCGGAGCTGCGCGGCCAGGCGCCCCGCGTGCTGCGCCTCCTGCCGCTGACGATCCTGGGCGGGGCGATCGGCGCGGGCCTCGTGCTCCTCACCCCGTCCGACGCCTTCGCGCTCATCGTCCCGTTCCTCGTCGCGGGCGCCTCCCTCGTGCTGCTCTGGCGCCCGCGCGTCGACGCGACGCCGGTGTCCTCCCGCGCCGGCCGGGCCCTGACCACCGTCGGGGTGATCGCCGTCGGCGTCTACAGCGGCTACTTCGGCGCCGCGGCGGGCGTGGTGATGATGGCCCTGCTCGTCCGGGCCCTCGCCGACTCGCTGGTGCGCGTCAACGCGGTGAAGAACGTGCTGCTCGGGGCGTCGAACGCCGTCGCGGCGATCGGGTTCACGGTCGTCGGCGAGGTGGCGTGGTCGTCGGCACTCCCCCTGACCCTCGGCTTGCTCGTCGGCAACTACTGCGGCCCGGCCATCGCCCGCCGCCTGCCCCCGACGGTCCTGCGCGTCGGCATCGCCTGCGCGGGATTCGTGTTGGCGGCGGTGCTGCTGCAGCGCGCGCTCGCGGGACCGTGAGCGGCCCCGAGGCGCTCCCGCGCGACATAGCGCCAAGATCGCGTCGAGACCGACGGGCCTGGCACGAGCCCGCTGGGTCGCTCTCGACGCGATCTTGTGCATAGGTCGCCCGGAACGGCTCGGACGCCGGCGACGTCGAACCCCGTGTGACCCTCGAACACCCCGATCCCCCACCGCTGCTCGCCCGGGCGCGGGATCTGCTCGCCGCCCGCCCCGGCGCGGTGCTCGCCGGCCCCGCCGCGGCGGCGCTGTGGATCGACGAGTTCGGCGGGGTCCGTGCCGGCGACGACCGCGAGGCCCACCTCGAGCTCGTGCCCCCGCTCGCCCTCGCACCGCTCGAGATCGTGGTGCCCGGACGCGGCGGGCGACCGATGGCCGGGGTGCGCTTCCGGGCGGACGAGCTCCCTCCGGACGAGGTCCACGAGGTGCCCGGCGACGGCGGCGTCGTCCGGCTCACGAGCCCGCTCCGGACGGCCTTCGACCTCGCACGGACCCTGCCGCTCGACGAGGCCGTCGAGCTGGTCGACGCGATCGGCTCCCGTCACGTGGTGTGGCCCGACGACCTGCGCCGGCTCGCCCACCGCCACCCGGGCGTCCGGGGGCGGCGGGCGGTGTTCTCCGTGGCCGACCTCATCGACCACGGCAGCACCTCGCCGGCGCGGACCCGGGTCCGGCTGGTGCTGCGCCGCGGCGGCATCGACGTTCCGCGCGCCGGGCGGGCGATCGTCGACGCGGACGGGTGCTCGCCGGGTTCCTGGACCTCGCCTGGCCCGACGACGGGTGCGGCTTCCAGGTCGGCCGCCCGCGCGGCGAGGCCCTGGCCCGCACCGGACGGCTCGGCGAGCTCGGGTGGTTCGTGCAGCTCATCCCCGACCACGGGCGGCCCGACTGGCTGGTGTTCCAGGCGCTGGGTCTGCTGGAGCGGCGGCGGGGTCGGGTCCCGCCGCCCCGGGTAACGCGCCGCTGAGCTGGCGCTTGACCTCCGCGGACACGCGGCGCCCGTCGGCGCGCCCGACGACCTGCGGCTGGACGGCCTTCATCACCACGCCCATCTGCTTGGGCCCCGCCGCCCCGGTCTCGGAGATGACCGCCGCGACGATGGTCGCCAGGTCCTCGTCGGAGATCTGGGTGGGCAGGTAGTCGTCGAGCACGGCCTGCTCGGCGCGCTCGCGCTCGGCGAGCTCGGTGCGCCCGGCGCCGTCGAACGCCTCGGCGGACTCGCGGCGCTTCTTCTGCTCGCGTCCGAGGACGGTGAGCACCTCGTCGTCGGTGAGCTCGCGGTGCGCGTCGCCCGCGACCTCCTCGGTGTTGATCGCGGAGAGCGCCATGCGGATGGTCGCCACGCGGACCTGGTCGCGGGCCTTCATCGCGGTGGTGAGGTCGCTGCGCAGTCGTTCCTTGAGCGGTGCCACGACACCACCGTAGTCAGGTGACGCGACGGAGAATCGGTGTCGGCACGACGCGCAGGACCCGGCCGAGCAGGCTCCACGGCCAGGTCGGGACGTAGGCGAACGCCGGGGCGCGCTCGACGGCGTCGGCCATCGCCCGCGAGCCGGTGACCGCGTCGACGGCGAAGGGCATGGTCATGCCCTCGTTGAGGTCGGTGCGGATGAAGCCGGGCGCGAGCGTGGTGACGCGGATCGGGGTGTCGGCGACGTCGGCGCGGATGCCCTCGGCGAGGTGCGAGAGGGCCGCCTTGGTCGCGGCGTAGGTGGTCTGCGCGCCGCGGAGCCCGCGGTCGGCGGCCACCGACGACACGACGACGAGGTGGCCCGCGTCCTGCGCGCGGAAGATCTCCATGGCCGCCTCGCACTGGGCCAGCGCGGAGACGAAGTTCGTGCGCGCGGTGGCGAGGTTGGCGTCGGGGCGCCCGGAGCCGATCGGCGCGCCCTTGCCCAGGCCGGCGTTGACGACCACGCGGTCCAGCCCACCGAGCTCGTCGCGCAGCGCGCGCACCGTGCGGAACACGGCGTCGTGGTCGTCGACGTCCAGCCCCGCCACGGCGACGCGCACGCCGGTGGGCGCCAGCTCGTCGCGCAGGGCCTCGAGGCGGTCGAGGCGCCGGGCGGCCAGGGCCAGGTCGTGGCCGCGGGCGGCGAACTCGCGCGCCATGCCCGCCCCGAGGCCCGAGCTCGCTCCGGTGATCAAGGTCCGCATGCGCGCGAGCCTGTCAGGTCACCGGTGGGCGAGCACGTTCACCACCACGCCCTGCGGGGTGCGCACGAAGAAGCGCCGCACGCCCCACGGCTCGTCGGTGAGCGGGTGGACGATCTCCAGGTCCGCGTCCACCGCGCCGGCGTGCGCGGCCGCGAGGGCGTCGAGGTCGGCCACCTCCACCGACACCTGGCTGTCCTCCGGCGCCGTGGCGTCGCGGGAGATCAGCTGGACCTGGGCGTTGCCGGGGCTCCGGTGGTTGACGATCCAGCCCATGTCCATGGGCGTCCCGAGCCCGAGCAGCCCGGTCCAGAACGGGGCGTCGGCGCCCGGGTCGGCGACGGTCAGGTTGGCGACGATGCGGCGCACGGGCGAGTCGGTCACGGTCGCCAGCCTCCCGCCCGCGGGGCGCCCGGGTCTTGGACGAAACGGAAGCCGGCCGTGTGGTGTTCTCCTGGACGTGGCCGACGACGAGCAGCTCCGCGCGGCGCTGGTCGAGGACCTCGACGCGGGGTTCGAGGCCGTGGTGCGCGCGCACTCGGACGTGGTGCACGCGGTGGCGCGCCGCACCGTGTCCCGGGCTGCCGACGCCGAGGACCTCGCCGCCGAGGCCCTCCTGCGGGCCTACCGGGCGCTGCGGGGCTACTCCCCCGCGCGGATCGAGGCCCTGACGCTGCGGCCCTGGCTGCTGACGATCCTGCTCAACACCGCGCGCAACGACCGCCGCGACGCCGCCCGCCGGCCCCGCACCGACGGCGTCGCCCCGGTGCCCGACCACCCCGCGAGCGCGCCCGGCCCCGCCGAGCGGGCCGAGAGCACCGAGCTCGGTGACCACCTGGCCGCCCTGCTCGCCGAGCTCCCGGTCGCCCAGCGCACGGCCGTGGTGCTGCGCCACGTCGTCGACCTGCCCGTGGCCGAGGTGGCCGTGGTGCTCGGGTGCGGCGAGGCGACGGCTCGCTCGCACGCCAAGCGGGGTCTCGACGCCCTGCGTGCCCGCCTCGCCCCGAAGGAGACGCCATGACGGATACCCTGCTCACCGCGCTGCGCGACCTCGCCGAGCCCGCCCCGGCGACGCTCGCCGACCGCGTCGTCGACACCTGGGTGCGCGTGCCCGGGCCGCTGGGCGAGGTGTTCGCCGTGACCGGCGCCCGCGGCGTGCGCCTGCTCCGCCCGGCCGCGCACGCCGGCGACCTCGACGCGTTCCTCGAGGGCTACCGCGCCCGGCACGGCCGCCCGGTGATCCCGGCGGCGCGCGCCCCCCGGGGCCTGCTGCCCGCCCTGAGCGGCACCGGGCCCGGCCCGGACCTCGACCTGGGCGCCCTGACACCGTTCGCCCGCGAGGTCCTCGCCGTCACCGCCCGCATCCCCGCCGGCCAGACCCGTCCCTACGGCTGGGTGGCGCGCGAGGCCGGGCACCCCAAGGCCGTGCGGGCGGTGGGCACGGTGCTCGCGCGCAACCCCGTGCCGCTGCTCGTGCCGTGCCACCGCGTGGTGCGCGGCGACGGGGACGTCGGGCAGTACCTGTCGGGCGTCCCGGACAAGGTGGCGCTGCTCGAGCGCGAGGGCGTGGAGCTCGCGCACCTCGCGGGCCTGGTCGGCAGCGACACCACGGGCGTCGTCTGCTTCCCGACCTGCCACCACGCGCGCCGGATCACCACGGCCCACCGGCAGGGGTTCGCGAGCCTCGAGCGCGCCCGCGCCGCCGGCTACCGCCCCTGTCGCGACTGCCGCCCCTGAGTACGTGAGCGATCTCTGGGCCTATAGGCCCAGAGATCGCTCACGTGAGGGGGCGGTAGAAGGCCCGGGCGCGGTCGAGCACGTCGCGGTGGTCGGCGAGCTGGTCGTCGCGGCGCTCGGGGTCGAAGCGGCCCTCGGCGACCACGAGCGCCTCGAGGCGGTCGAGCAGGCCGAGGCACCAGCGCGCGTCGGCCGCCCGCGCCACGCGCCGCCCGTCGACCTCGACGTGCACCGCCGAGGTGTGCGCGAACACCGGGCGACCGGGGTCCATCGGGTGCGGGCCGCCGCGGGCCATCGCCGCCAGCCACAGCGGGCCGTCGACGGTCACCGCCGCGGACACCGTCCCGGCCGCGCCGGCCGCGATCTCCCCCTCGGGCCCGACCAGGACCACCTCGTCGGCCCCACTACCTCGCACCCGCGCGCGGACCTCGAGCACGTCGCCGGCCCGGGCGTCGAGGACGGCGCCCGGTCCCTGCCCGTCCACCGTCACCGTCAGGAACGGCACATTCGTCGCCACCGTCCGCCCGGCGCGCACGGCGTCCCGCACGGCCTCGGGTGAGACGGGCGCCTCGCCGAGGTCGGCGTACATCCGTATCCAGCCCGGCGGGTTGGACGCGACGCCCGGCCCGTGGGCGAAGG